>CALBVQ010000022.1 GCA_937969485.1 uncultured Saprospiraceae bacterium
TGACACAATTAGATATGATCAAGCATTAGACATATTGCTTACTGATGTAAACAATACGGTTGAAACTAATAAGGGCTTAATCGTTACAAGTGATTTTCCAGTACAATTACTTCATGTACTTGATGCTGATCTAAATAAAAACCTTGTAACTATTAAAGGTAAAGAGGCACAAGGTAAAAGTTTTAGAGCGGGTAGTCAAACTAGAACGCTAGTTCAACCTCCTTCAGGGATTACTAGAGAGGAGCATCATTTTATTTCGGTGATGGCAACTGAAGATAATACAAACGTTGTGATTGAAACTACTAAAATTATTCAAGGGCAAGTTTCACCGATCAATATTACACTTGATAGAGGCGAGACATACCTTGTGATTAATGATGATTTTAATGTAACTATTACAGGTGCCCTGATAACATCTGATAAGAATATTGTGGTAACAAGCGGATCACAACATACATCTGCATACGGGGTGACTGAGGATGATGGAGGTTCTGATCAGTTAGTACCTACAAGAAGTATTGGTCAAGACTATATCTTGGTAAGAGGTGGAGGATTTACTATTCAAGATTATGCTATTGTAGTAGCAACAGAAAATAATACTCTAATCACTGTAGACGGAACACCTTTAGCTACCTTAAATGCTGGAGAATTTATTGAGGTTGATATTGATGGTGTGCTTGGTAATGGTACATATATTAATGGTTCTGAAGGAATTTATGTTTATCACGTTTCTGGTTTAACTGATGGAGAAGTTGGTATGGCAATCGCTGCACCTATTGGTGCATGTCGTGGAGATAATTCTGCCTCATTTGCAAGAGCTGATGTAGGAGATCCTGATCCAGACGAACTAGCATTGAATATCGTAATCGATAATGCTGGGCTAGCGTCATTACAATTAAATGGACTTCCATTAAACCCTATGAACTATCCTACAACTACAATTTTACCAGTAGCTTCGTTCCCAGGATTTTCAACAGTAACTGTAAGAGATGCTGATATTGCTGCAAGTAACCTTGTAGAGAGTGATGAGTATTTCAATGCATCTGTACTAATTGGTAATGCTCCCAATTCAGGTACATTTGGATATATCACATCATTTAATGAAAGAGTAAATATATTGGATCCAATACTAAATGAGTCTGTTGAATTCTATGTAATTGATACTATATGTGCTGATTCTAGTGTTGATCATACCTTAACTACGGCTTCTTGTGGCTCAACTGATAAAATTAACGGAGTGGAGCAGGGTGCTCTTGGTACAGTTACTGTAACAGGTGACTTGAGCTTTACGTATACATCAAATGGAACGGCTGGTGAAGATGTTGTTTCTATTACGGTAGTTAATGACTTTGGGATACAATCTACTGTTTGTATTGGTATCAGAATCGATACATTGTTTGTACAATTTGACCCTAATGAATTGCTAGCTTGTAGCGGCGAAGACCTTACACTTGAACTTGATAGTATTGGTGGTGTAGGTCCATATTCTTATCTATGGTCAACTGGTGAAATTACTCCAACTATTGACGTAAGTCCATCGATGACAACGACGTACTCAGTTTCAGTACAAGATGCTGTAGGTTGTGTTGGTGTTGACACAGTAAGAGTAGAAATTCAGCCGACCGTAATTGCCAATGCTGGTGCAGACCTCACAGCATGTTCTGGTGAGGTAGTTCAGTTAATGGCCACTCAACCAGTTGGTACTACAGGTACTTGGTCTGGTGGTGCTGGTATATTTTCTAATGCGTCAAGTGCTAATTCAACTTATACACCAGATATTTCAGAGTTGAATACAACTGTAATGCTAATATGGTCTTTGTCAGGTGGTATGGGCTCTATGTGCTTCGATGGGATGGACACTTTAGATCTAACGGTAACCCCGGGACTTGATGTAGACGCTGGAGATGACTCATTTATTTGTGCAGGTTCAGATTTTGACCTTGCAGAATTGAATTCGCAAGTAAACACTACTGGAACCTTTGTAGGTTTTTATTCTTCTGATGGAGATGGGGTCTTTATGCCAGGGTCGACAGTTGTTGGTGATTTTGGAGTTGCTACAACTTATGTTCCAGGACCTGAAGATATTGCGAATGGTTCTGTAGTTCTTACATTGAACATTGCTGGTGATCCAATGGATCCATGTAGTAATGGAAGTGATGATGTAGTATTAAATATACAATCGGCACCAGTGCTAGTTTGTAACGATAATTTAAATATTTCAGTGAACAGCGATTGCCTTGTTGAACTGAATGTAGATATGTTGATTGAGAATCCTACTGTACCAGAGGACTTTTACACAATAACACTTAAAGATGAATTTGGGAATATTATTCCAGGGATGACCTTGAATAGCGCATATATTAATAGAACAATTGAATATTCAGTTGAATATTTGTGTGGTGGAAATAGCTGTTGGGGGTATATTACAATTGAAGACAAGCAAATTCCAGATTTAGTGCCTGGGTCGAGAGTTGTAGACTGTAGAATTTCTACAGAGCCAACAATTGCATCCTTACCACTACCTGCTGGTGTAACAGTTTTCGAAGGTGATAATGGGATTTTCTTTGTTGAGGATTTCGATCAGTGTAGCAATGTTACATTAACTTACGAAGATGAAGTTATTGATAATGGTTGTGGTGAAATGTTTGAGACAACTATTTTTAGAACATATACTGCGACTGATGAATCTGGTAATTCAACGACAGCAGTTGATACTGTTTTTGTGGAAAGAATCACTCTTGCTGATGTAATAATACCTAGCAACTTCGATGATATAGATGAACCATCATTATCATGTAGTGCTGATTTTGAAAAATTAGATAACGGGAATCCTTCTCCATCTGTTACAGGAAGCCCAGATGCTGGCTTATGCCAGAAATTTGAAGCAACCTATACAGACTTAGAATTCCCTATGTGTGGAAACACATTTAAGGTAGTAAGAGAGTGGATCATATATGATTGGTGTACGTCTGAATCGATAGAAATATTCCAAACAATTAAGATCACTGATAAGACAGCTCCAACGGTTGATTGTCCAGCTGATAGAACGATAAGTACAGATGAACATTCTTGTAATTCAGGATTGGTATTGATAGAAACTCCAGAAGCAATGGATAATTGTAGTGCGGTGTCGATAGAAGTGACTGTTACGGGGCCAGCTGGAGAAGACATCCTTGTAAGTATTCAAAATGGAAACTTTGTCGTTGCCGATTTACCTTTAGGTACTTCGATCGTAGAATACGATGTAACTGATGAATGTGGAAACCTAAACAACTTCTGTAATTCAGAAATATTTGTTTTTGATAATGTGCCTCCAACACCAATTTGTGAAAGTCATACTAAGGTTAGTGTCAATAATGTAGGCACAGCTAGATTATACGCTATTTCTCTTGATGATGGTTCACATGATAATTGCGAAATTGAAAGATTTGAAGTAGCTAAGATGACTGATGCTTGTGGTTTTGGCGCTCTTAACTTTGGCGATTATGTTGATTTCTGTTGTTCAGAAATAGGAGCTCCTATAATGGTCGCTTTGCAAGTAACCGATATCTACGGAAATGTAAATGTATGTATGGTAGAGGTGGAACTAGAGGATAAGATCGCACCTATTATCAACGCCCCTGCTAACTTGACAATCAATTGTACTGTCTCTTTTGATGAGGACGATCTAAGTGAATTTGGAACTCCTACATCATTCGATAACTGTGATGTAATCGTAACGGAAGAAGTACAAGTTGATATTGATTGCGGGGTAGGAGAGATAAGAAGAGTATTTACCGCTACTGATCCTGCTGGATTAAAAGATAGTGATGTACAAATCATCACAGTAGGAAATAATGATCCGTTTAATATTAATGATATCCAGTTTCCTAATAATGTAACGATGAATGGTTGTATGAACCTAGATACAGACCCTTCTGTATCAGGCGAACCAATCATATTGAATGATAATTGTGCTTCAATAGTAACCGCATATGATGACAAGGTATTTAATACTGTTGACTCAGCATGTGTTCTAGTTGTAAGAACATGGAAAGTTTTGGACATGTGTCAATTCAATGCGAATACGGGAGAAGGGGTTTTTGAGGGAACTCAAACAATCAAATTAAATAACAATGTTGCGCCTACAATCTTGTCTTCATGCCAAGATACTATTGTGTGTTCTTATGGTGATTGTGGAGATAATATTTCATTAGGTATTCAGGCGACTGATGATTGTACTGATGCAGCTCTTCTTCATTATTCATATACGATTGATGCCAATGGTGACGGAGTTGCTGAGTATTCTGGTACAAGCAAAAGCTTTACAAGAAACCTTGCTGACGGAGTTTACACTGTTAGATGGATAGTGGAAGATTTATGTGGAAACTCAACAGAGTGTACATATGATTTCACAGTTCAGGATTGTAAAAACCCAACACCTTACTGTTTAGGAGGAGTTGCAACTGCTCTTATGAATAATGTAGGAACTGTTGACATTGATGCAGCATCTTTCGACTTAGGTAGTTTTGATAATTGCACTGAACAGCAAAATCTACAATTTTCATTTTCATCCAATGTGAATGACGACGTGATGACTTTTACTTGTGATATGTTGGAGAATGGAGTAGTTCAAACTTTTGAACTAGAATTGTGGGTTACTGACGAAGCTGGAAATCAAGATTTCTGTGCGATCCAAGTGAAGGTACAAGATAATTTCGATGTCTGTGGAAATGCAGGTTCGGTGACGATTGGAGGTGCAGTATTTAATTCTTTTGATGAGAAAGTAAAAGGGACCGACGTCATGTTGACAAGTGATTATCCAGAGGCGAATGGTACACAGTACGCCATTGATGGACAATTCGAATTTAGTGACATGCCACAAGGAGTAGATTACATGGTTGAAGCGTATAAAAATGATGACATGTTGAATGGAATTAGTGTTCTTGACATTGTTCTGATCCAAAAGCATATTTTAGGCCTTAAGCCTTTTGATACGCCTCACAATTACATTGCGGCAGATGTAAACGATAATGGAAAAGTAAATGGAGTTGATATAGTACAAATTCGTAAGGCACTATTGGATTACTACACAGAATTTCCTGATAATACAAGTTGGAGATTTGTAGATAAGGCTTATGACTTTAGTGGAGCAAATGTCTATGATTATCCTGAATCAGTAGTTCTTAACGAGCTTAGCGATGATGTTACAAATGCAGATTTTACTGCGATAAAAATCGGAGATATTAACCAGTCTGCAGATGTAGATGGATTTGCCAATACTTCTATTAACACTAGAAATATGTTGGCTTACTCTATCACTGTGGAGAAAGTAGAGGGCAAATTAGCATTCGTAGCAAATCAAGATATTAACCTCGCTGGTTTGCAATTGGAAGTTGACCTTGGTAATACAGCAGCTGTTGCTGTTGAAGCTGTAACTATGAATGTAACAGAAGGTCAAGTAAAAATCTCCGATAATGCTTTTAGAGTTGCTTACCATAACAACAAGTCAGAAATGATCAAGAACGGCGATGTTTTATTCAACTTGGTAGTTGCTGATGTGGATGAAGCATTAAGAAGTATTCAGATTAACGAAAACAATCTGTATCCAGAAGCTTACAACGATAATCTTGAAGTGTATAAGATTGGTATACAAGGTAGAAATGAAATTGAGGTCGCTTCATTCTTGCTTCACCAAAACACTCCGAACCCTTTCCAAAAAACAACTTTGATTTCATGGGAAATGCCTGAAAGTGAATCTGTGGAACTTGAAATCGTTGATACCAATGGAAAGTTGGTACTTAAGTCAACTATTCAAGCTACGAAAGGAGAGAACAAGCTGGAGCTTGACAGGAATTCTCTGGATGCTGCAGGAATTTATTATTACACGATCCATACTGCTAACGGATCAATGACAAAGAAGATGATTCTAGTAAACTAGGTTAAAATCATAACTTATATAAAAGGGTGTGTCGCATTATGTGATACACCCTTTTTAGTTGGGGTTACCCCCAAAAAGGCTGTTGACGGAAAATCGTAGAAGTTTTTTTGCAAATTCTTTGGCTAGAGTGCTATCTTTTTATGGAGAGTATTATTCCATATCTGTTATATTTTCATAAATTGCGCTTCCAAAGACTAACTTATGTCATTACTTACATCGATAGGAAGAGGAACATTAGGAATAGCTGTGCTGCTAGGCATTTGTTATTTACTTAGTGCAAATCGTAAAAAAATAGATTGGAAGCTAGTTGGGATAGGTATTGGTTTTCAGGTTGTTCTTGCATTATTGCTCTTGAAGGTTCCTGGTGTCAGTTTGCTATTCGATAAGATTGCCAAGTTATTTACAAAGGTTTTGACAGTAAGTGAAGCTGGTGCTGAATTTATGTTTGGTTCGCTGGTGACAGACGAGTCAACATTCGGTTATATTTTTGCCTTTCAAGTTTTACCTACCATTGTTTTCTTTTCAGCGTTATCTGCGCTTTTGTACTATTTCGGGATTTTGCAGTTAATTGTCAAGGGCTTAGCTTGGGTAATGTCAAAGACAATGGGACTAAGTGGGCCTGAGTCGCTTGCTGCCGCTGCTAATGTGTTTATTGGTCAAACGGAAGCTCCGCTTGTAGTAAAGCCATATTTGGAAGGAATGAGTAGAAGTGAAATGTTGTGTTTGATGACAGGTGGGATGGCCACAATTGCTGGAGGTGTTTTTGCTGCCTATGTAGGATACCTAGGTGGGGGAGATGAAGCTTTAAAAATATTTTATGCTAAGCACCTCTTAACAGCTAGTCTTATTTCTGCTCCTGCCGCCATCGTTGCGGCTAAAATGCTTTACCCTGAAGTTGATAAGGAAAAGAATTCCAATGACTTGCACATGGAGAAAGCTCAGTATCACAATTTGCTTGATGCTATCGCAAAAGGTACTACCGACGGCTTGAAACTAGCAGTAAACGTAGCTGTTATGCTTATTGTTTTTACTGCGCTAATTGCACTTCTAAATAAGATTATGAGTTGGCTTAGTCCGCAAGCGTTAGATGACCTTATTGCTTCTGCAACGGCTGGGAGATATTTGGAATTTGATTTGACTTACTTACTCGGTTTAATTTTTGCACCTTTCGCGTGGCTTTTGGGTACACCTAGTGAAGATGTTCTAGTAGTAGGTCAATTACTTGGTCAAAAGACAATGATAAATGAATTTTTTGCCTATTCTCAGCTGCCTATATTAAGTGAGGCAGGTATTGTGTTGCAAGATAAGTCCATGATCATTGTCACATACGCTTTGTGTGGGTTTGCTAACTTTGCGTCGATAGGCATACAGGTTGGTGGTATTAGCGCTATCGCTCCCGGGCAGAGAAAGACACTTACAGAACTGGGGTGGAAATCATTGATTGGTGGAACAGTGGCATGTTTCTTAACGGCTGCAATTGCTGGAATTCTTGCATAAAATGACAAATCAAAAACCGTATATTATTGGTATTACCGGAGGCAGTGGTTCTGGGAAAACCACCATTATTAAACTCTTAAGGGAGACTTTTGGGGAGAAAGAACTTTCTCTTGTTTCACAGGATAATTACTATCGCCCCAGAGAGGAGCAAGAAATAGACGAAAACGGTGTGGTGAATTTCGATTTGCCGAATTGTATTGATCACAGTAAGTTTCTAGCTGATATAAACGCTTTGAGAAGCGGAAAATCGATAGAACTACCGGAATATACCTTCAATAACGCTTTGGCTACTCCGCGAATGATCAAAGTTGATTCTACGCCTATTATTATTGTAGAAGGATTATTCGTTTTCTTTTATGAAGAGCTACGAGAATTGATGGACTTGAAAGTGTATGTTGATGCGTCGGATATTGTAAAGATCAAGCGAAGAATTAATCGTGACCAAACAGAGAGGAATTATCCCATTGATGATGTTCTTTATCGGTATGAATATCATGTAACTCCAGCGTTCGAATCTTATATCTTGCCCTACAAAAAGATGGCTGACATTGTTATTAACAATGAGCACAGCTATGAACAAGCCCTCGAAGTATTGAAGGGATTCATCAGAAATAAGATTATTCCTCAATAACAGCTGTAAATTCAATCTCGACTAGCAGTCTAGGATCTATCAAGTTACTCACCTCCACTAATGTAGTGACAGGATATATTCCTCTGAAGCAGTCTCCATGTGCCTTGCCTACCTCTTCCCAGTCCTTTATATTGGTTACAAATATTCTAGTCCTTATTATATCATTCAAATCTGAATCAAGCTCATTTAGAGCCTTTTCTGCTTTACGAATGATAAACACAGTCTGTTCATAAGGATCGTCTAAACCTACAAAGTTTCCTGCATCATCTACTGCAGTGGTTCCCGCAATTTCGATAATGTTACCTATCTTAACTGCTCTAGAATAAGCTACTATATCTTCCCATTTTACTCCTGATGAAACTCTTTTACGTGCCATTTAAACTGAATTTTGGTTGGTTTTTCTTTGGGCGGAAGCCCAAAATCTATTTTTTTACTAATCAAGAAATTGTTTTATTATCTCAACCCCAGTAAATGTAAAACAATTATTCTTACTAAATAATATTATCTACTAAATCTAAGTCTCCGTTTGCAGCCGGTTCTTTTAGTAAACCTAGTAGTTCATCGCTCATATTTAGAAAAATTCGGTCAAGCTGCTGTACGAAGCTTGGAGTGATTCGCTTCATGACATCATCAGCAGATTGTATTCCTTCGCCCTCTCTTAAAATGTAAGATTGGGTGAGGGATCCTGATTCTATCTGAATTGTGTATTTACTGTTATGATGTAGGATCGTGATCTTATATCTAGGGTGGGGGAATTCGCCTGCTATTCTCATTTATAATAGTTATGTATCGCTTTGCTTATGGATTCGTAAATGTCTTTCTGGTCTTTGCTAGTTAGCTTATGTATATGCACTTCCTGTGTTTTTGTGTCACCTCGTAAGGCCGGGCCAGACTGATTATTCACTGCTTCTCCTTTTATCCAGTTCATGCAGCTTTGCTTAATGATGGGTAATAGAATTTCTTTGTCTATGCCTTCTTGTGATAAAATGTCATGTGCAGTTGTCATCATGAAGTTGCTAAAATTATTGGCAAAAACTGCAGCAAGGTGTAGTTGCTTCTTATTAACCGGATTAACTTCATACACTTTGTTGCTTATTGCTTCAGCAAATAGTTTAAGCTTGCCTAAAAGGACAGCATTATTTGCCTCCAAAAGAAATGGCACCTCCTTCAATACTTGCTTTTTTTTATCAAAGAAACTGTACAGCGGGTATAAGATTCCTCGATTAGCATGTGCCCCAAGAATATCAATATCTTTGATGCCTGAGGTATGGACTACCAAAGTCTCGGTTGATGCATTAATTTGTTGTGATACTTCCCTTATCGAATCATCACTTACGGAAATAATCAGCAGATCAAGTTTCGGAATTTCACCTATTTTATCAATATATGTAGGATTTCCACTTTCAAGAATTCTCTTTGCTTTCGACGCTGAACGACCACAGATTATTTTTAAAGTGGCATGAGGAAGTGCATTAATTGCAAAGGCTAGCTTATGCGCTAGTTTACCTGTTCCAATTATTCCAATTTCCATAATGCTAGGCTTTTTTTAAGCGTAAAATCATGCCTAAGGCAAGTCCAACCATCATCAAAATACAGCCTAGCCATACGAAATTAATTCCAGGGAATTCAATCGCTTGAATTGCCAAGATGTCCTGTCTGGGAACATTAGTCGCAACCTCCAAGACTATCTTAGGTTTGACTATTTTATCTTTCGCTACTTCGATGTTGGCTTCCCCAGTATTTGGATTAATATTGGTAAGTTTTACGTATAGTGATTCTTGCCACCAAATATCCCTCAATGGTACAATTTGGTTGTCCCTGATAATGAATCTCGGCTTTAGAATTTTTTCTTCGCCGTTGCTATTTGTCAATGTTAATTGAGCCTCAACAGCAATATCTTCTTCTTCCACAAAATCGTCACTAGAATCAAGCTTGACAAAATCACCAAACTGAATCCTGTAGTCTCCCCACATAACCGCACTTCCTTGTGACATTGTTAAAGACTCGTATTTTAGCAGCGGATCTGGCTTAATCAACTCGTCAAATGACCGTTCATTGATTCGGAATCTAGAGTGGAAATTGTCTTCATGAGAATGGTATTTATACACCACTGTATTTCTCAGAACAGTCGCAGGTTTAGTAATTACCTCATTCCCCAAGGAATCTTTTAGTTCCAATGACATCTGAACTGGAACGTCGCCCAACTCTGGCGTGTAATCCGGATGCTTTGTACTAAACTGGATGTCCTTAAGCTCGATTGTGTAGTTGTCAACGTAAGCTTTTTCGTCAAATGCAAATGAAACCAGTTCATAATTTAACGTATCTTCCATCTCTCTTGCAAACTTTATATCTTGTTGCGCCAGAGGCAATGATTCTACACTTACGAAGATATCTTTTAGGAAGAAATGACGTGTGTCTGGGTTTCGAGCCGCAATCTTTGTCAGATCGTTACTGTACAGTACGTTTGGCGTTAATCGGAATTCATCCAATGTTATCTCTCCCGTTTCATCTACCTGTCTGAAATCCAAGTCAAAATACTTATTCTGGCCGATCACCGTATCATTGGAATAAGTGACCCAATACCCATTCATAAACATTGGTCGATCACGCAAAAGGGTTATGTTTTTACGAACAGCATCATCGTCCATTATTCCGTCCATCACAAACTGATTTTGTGATATATACTCCTTATTTAACCCACTTGCAATGATCCCTATTAGCATCAAACCGAAACCACTGTGAGATAAAGCTGAGGCAAGATAGCTGCTTTTGCTCACTGCCTTTTCTCCTTTCTTGCTTAGGTTATAAAAGAACACATGTTCTAAACTAGCTACTATAGTAAACAAACCTGAGAATAAAAGAAGGTGAAATTGAATTCCTTGAAGCTGCAACCACATATTGAGCAAGAAGTGCGTTACCGCTGTTATCCCCAATACAACGAGTAGATGATTTTTGGGTTTACCCCAAAAACGCTTCGCGTTCTTTTCACTATATCTGAAAAAGATACTTACTCCACTTAACAATCCTACTAGTACTCCTATCCAAATTTGGTATTTGTTATAATGCTCTACCGGATCGTCGATCACATATCCTATGAATTCAGGATTGAATATCATCGCAATCTTATTAAAGATTGGTAAAGAGCTAGAGGCTGTGATCATGATCGCTGAAAACAACAAAACAAGACTTCCTATGAACATCCAAAATTCCTTACTTGCAAGCGACTCCTCTTTCTTAGGCGAATCTATCTTCCGAGATCTCCAGAAGTAGAGAATCACAGACAATAAACTAAAAAAGCCAATAAAGAAAGCCAACTGACTTTCTAAGCCCATCTCGGTAAAAGCATGAACCGATGTATCGCCCAAGATTCCTGAACGTGTCAAGGTTGTACTATACACAATGAGAAGGAATGAAAGTATGTAAAACCAGTAAGTAGATTTTACTGAATACTTCGTGTTTCTTGCAATCAAGTTAGTGTGAACACCTGCGACTAAAGTAATCCAAGGCACTAGAGACGTGTTTTCCACCGGATCCCATGCCCAGTATCCACCGAATGTTAATGCCTCGTATGCCCATGCAGCTCCCATCAAGATTCCTATCCCTAGTACGGAGGAAGAGAACAAAGCCCACTTTAATGTTGGCTTCAGCCAAGATCGGTATTCACCTGTGTGCAAGGACGCTAACGCAAAACAAAAGGGTATACTAACACTTGCAAATCCTAGGAATAACACTGGTGGATGGATGGTCATCCAGTAATTTTGTAATAGTGGATTAAGTCCTGTTCCCTTTAATAAGCCTACATAGTCAGCGTTACTGAAGATCGGAATATCCATTGTGTCCCTCAAGAAAGTTAAAGGATTACTTCCTAGCTTATAAAACCAATCTCCTATCTCGATGTAAAATCCTTGGATCATACTCAGTAATACGATCTGAATCAAACTCAGATATAGCAAGACAGGTGCTACCCACCTAGAGTTCTTAAGCATTATGAACCATGCTAGTACGTTATGCCAGAAAATCCATAGCATGAAGCTTCCTTCTTGGCCTTCCCAAAAAGCAGAAAAAACATATTGAAACGGCAGTTCATCATTTACATGAGCTTGGACATAGCTGTACTCATAATGTTTATTAATCATGACATGAAAGATCATGCCTACTACAAAAAGCATTGAAATACCTTGAAAAGTAAAAGCTACATTTCCTAGTTTTTTCCAGCTGTTATCTTGACTGTTGGTTGATCTATAATAAGCATAGGCTGCTAGAATAGTTGAGAAAAATGCTGCTACTAATAAGAATTGGCCGAAAATTTTCGGCCACACTAATTCTCCTACATACTGTATTTCAACCATTATTTTGTGCGTTGATAAATTCCTCTTCGCCCTTGTACTTAGAAGGACATTTCAATAACATTTCGCTTGATACGAATGTTTCACCCTGCATTTTTCCTGTCACTACGATAGATTCACTCATTTCGAAGTCTTGAGGTTTCGCACCCAGATATGATATTTTCCTTTCGAGACCATCATTGTCTTTCATATAAAATGAAAGCAAATTTTCGTCAACTTCTGGATTGTAAATAATTTCCTTATCTTTTGATAAAAAGCCTGTAACTGTTACTCTTTTGCCATCTTCAGCCTGTGCAAAACTGGAGTATGTTGAAATACTATTAGATGCCGAAGCCAACATAGTAATGCCTGCAACTATGGCAACAATTCCTATTATATATATCTTCTTCATATCGTTACTATTTACAGAACAAAATTACATTAAATATACCTCAAACGTGGCGGTTTAGCAATATATTAGAATATTTCTAAATAAGGCCCAGGGTGATTTTTACCAAACGTACTGCTCGTTATCGTTTTTATAGATACTTTTGGCTATTAAAATAACGCATATGTTAACGGAAAGGTTGCTGAATATCGAAAGTGCAGGAATATCAAATGGTGCAGATCTGATCTTAGATAATGTTGATTTACATCTGCATGAAGCCGAATTTTGCTATCTCGTGGGGAAAACAGGATCTGGTAAAACGAGTTTCATTCGGACATTGTATGCCGAAAATAAACTTCATTCTGGTACGGCTAATATTTTGGGGTATGATTTATCATCAATTTCTCGAAAAGAAATTCCGCAGCTCAGACGAAAATTAGGGATGATATTTCAATCTTTCCAGTTGTTTCCTGAGTGGACAGTTGCGAGAAATCTAGCTTATGTGTTGTCCGTTACGGGTTGGAAAGACAAAGAGGAAATTCGTGCTAGAATTGAGGAGTTATTAATGATGGTAGGACTTACGTCCAAAATTAATGAGAAAGTGTTTCTGCTAAGTGGTGGTGAAAAGCAACGAGTTGCGATTGCTAGGGCCTTGCTTAATGAACCAAAGATCATACTCGCAGATGAACCCACAGGAAATCTTGATGCGGAGACAAGTGATGATATTCTTCTGCTTTTAAGAGATGTTGCGATAAATAACGGGACAAGTATCATATTAGCTACCCATGATCAACGAGTAATTGAAAAGTTTCCTGCAAGAACGCTGAAATTCATTGATGGGTCAGTGGTTGAAGCTTAGAAATCAACTTTCATATTCTCTTGTACAAAAAAATGTGAACGACATCAGTAGTGGCGTTGTTTTAATGCAAATTATGTGCGGTAGCCGTTTTATATCCTCTTGATTTGAAATCATGGTGTAGATTCCTTTTAAAAAGGAAGAATGCTGCCGTTCCTAGTGACCCGAAACATCAAGCTAAGTTTTCCTGCCTTGATGCGCTTGTATACTGCACTTTATCTACCGCTCGCTCGTGTCAGTGAAAGCCTCCATTTTCTCTAGCTAGTTATATAGCTTATAATAAAATTACAATCGCTTTTTAGCACTAGTTCTTATGCGATTCTCGTATTAATTTGTTCATCTGACGGACTTCAGCATTCGAGAAATGCCGCCATTGTCCTGCCTTCATATTTCCTAGATTGATATGCATTATCCGGATCCTCTTTAAATTCTTAACTTCGTAACCAAAATGTTCACACATTCTACGAATCTGCCTATTAAGCCCTTGTTTTAGTACAATTCGAAACTTCTTTTTGTCCAGTATCTCTACTTCGCAAGGTAGAGTAGTAGTCCCTAGAATAGGAACCCCAGCACCCATCTTTTCAGCAAATTTTTTAGTCAGCGGCTTGTCAACGCGCACGATGTACTCCTTTTCATGTGCATTTCCAGCACGTAATATCTTGTTTACAATATCACCATTGTTCGTCATGAAGATTAAGCCCTCACTTGCTTTGTCAAGTCGACCAATATGAAATAGTCGCTCTGAGTAATTTATAAAGTCTACAATATTCTTTTTCTCCTTCTTATCCGTAGTGCTTACAATACCTCTCGGTTTATAAAGGGCAATGTAAACAGGCTTAGGAGCTTTTGAGATTCTCTTATTATCTATTAGTACTTCATCACCAGCATTTACCCTATTCCCCTTTTGGGCTATAACCCCATTGATTTTTATTCGCTTTGCTTCTATCCATCTGTCAGCTTCCCTTCGCGAACAAAGGCCTTTACTGCTTACATACTTGTTAAGACTAATCGATTCCTTTTCCATCTATCTAGTCATGAGGTCTATGGCACTTTCCACATCTTGGACTGGAAATTTACAAACTCTATTCTGGCACACATATATATACGTTTCACCTTCTTGTAACTTTCCTTCAAGCAATTTCATATCCCCTTCATCTTCCCCTCCAAGGTAAAGTGCGTCTGGGAGAAATCGGCTCTGCATCTCATCCCGAAGCTTCGCAGCATCAGGTCCCACAATTGCTATCTCATATGGAGTATGAACCATTTCATTATATAACATTGCCCAACTGCAACTAAAGTCTGTTCTATCGTTTGTAACTAAAGTTTCCTTCATATTGCTTAGCATCTGACGAGATTGTGCCGAATACTCTGCTTTGTAAAGAAGTATTCCAAGTTCATTTAAAGCTCGAGCGATTGCTGAATTACTGCCTGGGATAACATTATCATTCAACTCTGTTTTTCTAGCAACTAATGGAGGATCAAGGTCTGAAGTGTAGAAGAACATTCCTGTTTCAGGATTCAAGAAATGCTTTATTACGTGCTGAGCCAATTCATCGGCAGCATCAAGATACTTCTTGTCAAAGGTGATTTCATAAACATCAACACAAGCTAGAATGGTAAGAGCATAATCATCTAGAAAGCCATTGATTGTTGATTTTCCTTCTTTATAATTTCTGTTTAGACGCCCGTTTTCTTGCTTTTGTTCGGAGAGGATAAAATCCATCGCTTTCACTGCACTTTCCTTGTAACTCGGTGTCTTAAAAGCTTTATAAGCTTCCACATAGCCACTTATCATTAATCCATTCCAACTTGTGATGATTTTGTCATCAAGTCCTGGTCTTACTCTTTCTTCCCGCACCTTCAGCAAGGCTACTTTGCTTCGAGCTATTAACTCGTCAACTTCTTCTGTAGTTAATTCATGTTTAAAAGCTACCTGTTTCGTGCCGAGAGTCCTGTTTAGAATAGTGTGGCCCTCGAAATTTCCTTCATCGGTTACATTGTAATAGCTTGCAAAAACGTCATAATCATCACCTAGGATTTCTTTTAACTCTTCTGCGGTCCATACGTAAAATTTGCCTTCTTCTCCTTCGCTATCTGCATCTAGAGCGCTATAAAACCCGTTACTCTTATCTGTCATTTCACGTGCAATATACTCAAGGGTCTCTTCAACAACAGCTTTATATTGCTGATCATATGTTTCTTTGTATGCCCTTGAATATAGACTCACAAGCTGACCATTGTCATAAAGCATTTTCTCGAAATGAGGAACTAACCATTCGGCATCTACTGAATATCTAGCGAACCCACCTCCCAGCTGATCATAGATTCCTCCATTAGCCATGGCCTTTAAAGTAACTTCAGTTGTGCGTAATAACTCAGTGTCTTTTGAAATTCGATACTGTTCAAGAAGGTATTCATATATTGATGGCATAGGAAATTTAGGTGCACCAAGCCTACCTCCTAGTTGATAGTCTGAAACGTTAAATATGTTCTTGTTGAAAATAGGGAGTTGACTTTCGTCAAAAGTTTCTGCTGTTGCAACTTTCACTATTTCATCCGTCGACTGAACGCCTTTAGTTAGTTTGTCTGCACTGTCAACTAATTTGTCGTAATCTTCTTCCTTCAACTTAACAAACTGATTAAGAACATTCATCCATTGATCTTTTGGAAAATAAGTCCCCGCCCAAATAGGACGACCATCAGGAAGAGCGATTGCATTCAGCGGCCAGCCTCCTCGACCTGTGATTAACTCACAAGCAGTCATATAGACATCATCTACATCTGGCCTCTCTTCACGATCTACTTTAATAGGAACAAAGTGCTCGTTCATAATTGCAGCAACCGTACTATCTTCAAACGATTCATGTTCCATCACATGACACCAATGGCATGCAGCATATCCTACCGATACAATAAGTAGTTTATCCTCCTTTTCTGCTTCTTTCAAGGCTTTCTCTCCCCATGGATTCCAATTTACAGGATTATGGGCATGCTGAAGGAGGTATGGTGATGTTTCATTGATTAGTTCATTTGTAAATTCATGAGCAGTGCCTTGATCTTTCATTGAATTGGGCTTTTGGATGCAAGATAATAAGGTCAGGCATACAAGGATAGATAGTACTATTTCTTTCATTTTCGGATATTAGTAATCGCAAAGGTCGGTATTTCACTACAAGTTGACCTATTTTAGGATTAAAATAACAACTGTGATTCTACTTTTTTATTGGTAGCATTGAGACGGTATTCTGGGTCTTCTGAAATCTTGTGCCATTACCCAATGCCCACATATTTGTATGGGGGCATTGGGTATAGCTAACTTCAATCAAGAAATCTTCTTACCTTATACGTTTCAAAATCATCGAAAGTATAAGGTAAAGTACAAAGATAATAACTCCATATAATGTCGTTATTAGTGAAACTCTGAGTCCTCCTGCAAGTATACTTGGTGAAATTCCTTCCATTGTTTCCATTACCGCAAACGCGCTATAAAGACCAATTAGTTGTCCTAAAACACCAACAACTAAACCAAGTGTTCCTATTGATTTTAACCACTGTAGAGAAGAGGTTAGTTCTTTCTCATTTCCCTTTTTTATTATAGACATGACAAAGACAGTGAATAGAGCAAGTAAGATAAGTGTAAGCATCCCCATAAAAATTGGGCCTCCTTGTGAAAATAGATCAAACATAAATTTGTGTTTTGTGGAGAATTTTACTCCTGATTAAGTCGCTATTTGAAGCCTTCAATATAAACAAATAGCTTAAAATATATTTACAACTCAAAGTTAGCTATACACAATAGTCCAAAGCAAGGTAGAATCCTCTTTCTAACCTGCATTCTATCGACAAAGATTAGTCAGAATGCCCAAATCCCTTACTTTTGCTCTATGATATTGAAATTTTTGTCTTACATAAAGAGTGTATGGTTTTGGTTTTTTAGTGCGGTATTCTTACTAGCATTTTTCGTGTTTGGTGGACATTCATTTAGCCAGGTATTTTATTTCATCAGTTGCCTATTGCCGATAGTGATAGCGACTGCTTATTATGTGAATGAGGTGCTGATTGAGAGGTATCTGCTGCGCAAGAAGTACAGTCACTTTGTATTGTACTTAGTCTACAGTATCATCATTTCTCTATATCTCCAGTATCTAGTCATTTTTTTAGCACTAATAATCTACTCAACTTTTGGCTTAGAGCACAATAATTTACTAACCATAGATATTACTACCCTTAGCCTTTGTCTGTATATCTTAGTACTATTCAAAGTGATTGCTGAAATTGTGCGTAAATTGAATCAGAAAGAAGTCTTGATTGAGAGAATGTCACAACTTGCTAATCAGCCGAGTAAAGAAAAGGACGATAAGATTTTAGTTCGATATAACAGGCAGAATCACAATGTTTACTTGGATACAATTTTGTACATTGAAAGCCTCTCAGATTATATCAAAATTATTACAACCAAAGGTGAGATTATAACAAAAGAGCAAATTAGCAAAATTTCTAAAAGACTTCCTAAAGAATTTCTCCGGACTCATAGATCTTTCATTGTCAATTCAAATATGATCACAAGCTTCAATCGAGAATTTGTCACAATTAATGATAATCAAGTTCCTATAAGTAGAACCTATAAACAGGAGGTTTTGTCATTTCTTACCTAGGAGATAGAAGATCTTAAAATGTTTACATTGAGTTTAACCCGAAATATGCATTGAGATATCTAATAGGAGCTGAAACTGCTTCGATTATGGGAACGTCCAGCTCTTTTGATACTCACCGAGATGGTGATCATGGCTGCTCTTCAAAAGATCTGCTGAGCCCCCATTTTCTTTGCATTTCAACCAAATTTATTAATCGGAACTTTGTAATGAGGCTTGAACTAGCAAT
>CALBVQ010000023.1 GCA_937969485.1 uncultured Saprospiraceae bacterium
CGGTACAGCCCTGCTCAGTATGATTACTTAAACCGAAATATGAATACTATTTGCGAGCTAGAACTGCTTCGATAATGAAAACGTCCAGTTCTCCGCATATTAAGCTCTCATAACTAAATCCTAATGCACAATTCAGGTTTAATACCCTTTTCAAAGGTGGGTGTACCGTCCTTTAATCTCAAATATAATTAATAGTATAGATTGCCGTTGTCCATTTCGATACCAAAATTGTATTCATGTCAATAAAACACAAGAGCAGACCTTTTGTAGATCTGCTCTTGTTTTACCTTAATAACCTGGCCATATTATTTCTTGCCCTTCTTTTGCATCTCTTGTTGCTGCTTCACCGCATTTTCAATATTCGACATAAACTTGCTCTTTTTCTTTTTAGGCTTCAGTTTATTGGCCATCAATTGCTGTCTTATCTTATCCTCACTGAATACAAACTTTTTAGTTCCTATGGTCTGGAAGATATTAAATAAGTTAGAGAAGAACATATAAACTGTCAGACCTGAAGCATACTGATTAAAGAATGCCAGGAACATAATTGGCATCACGTATTGGATATATTTCATAGCTGGGTTAGCTGACATATCCATGTGCTTAGTGTTATAATATGTGTAGATCAATTGAGTTACCACCCACAAAATTGTAAACAAACTCAAGTGGGCTCCCATGAATGGGATCTCGAATGGGAGACGAATTAAGTCATCATACGAAGATAAATCAGTTGCCCACAAGAAGGATTCTTGACGGAAACCGATCGATGCTGGGAAGAAACGGAATAGTGCATACCATATTGGCATTTGAATAAGCATCGGCATACATCCACCCAGTGGACTTACTCCGTATTCCCTATAGATCTTCATGGTCTCTACCTGCTGAGTCTGAGGATCATCTTTATACTTCTCTTTCAAGCCCTTCAATTCTGGCTTAAGAGCTCCCATTTTCGCTTGAGACTTAAGCATCTTGTATGTCAGTGGATACAAAACTACTTTGATTAAAAGTATCATCAAGATAATCGCGACTCCTTTGTTTCCAACAATATTATCAAAGAAATTAAACAACGGACGAATGACCCACCTATTGATTGTACCGAATATCGATCGCCCAAAAGGAATAATTTCTTCAAGCCCATTACCATATTCCTTCAACATTTCGAAACTGTTAGGTCCAGTGATCATTGTCATCTGGAACTGACCATTACTTATTGCTGAAGCAGGAATTTCCATTTCTGATTCGATGATTTTCAAATCTTCGCTATCCGCTTCAAGAACCTTAGTTTCAAAAACACCTTTTTCAAAACCGTCACCGTTGGCTAGTAAACTTGTGTTAAAGAATTGATTCGAGTGAGATACCCATTCGATTTCACCATCTTCAACTTCTTCCACAGCAGATTTTCTACAATTACAATAATCAGAATCTTCATCCTTCTCTTTAAAATAAACCGTGGAATAAAATCTTTCGAAATAATCATTAAGCTCTATTCTATCTAGGTGATTAATCCACTTGATCTTAATAGGCTCAGCTGCTTTAAAAACATTCCCTGGGTCTGCAAAAGCAATATCATAATCTATTTCATATCCATCGCTCAGTGTATAAGTCTGCTTGAATTCATTTCCTGTACCAGACGAAAAAGTAATCGAGTTCCCACTAATTTCGGCACTAAAATTAAGCTCTTCGGTATCTATCACACCACCGGCTATGCCCTTTACAGGAAGTAAATATGAAAATCTATTTTCTTCATTAGCCAATAACTTGACAGGAGATTTAGACTTTACTTTCTCTTCATCCTCTGTGACCTTGTCGTACTCTTTCAACGTAACTGAAGAAATCTTACCACCTTGAGAATTGAATTCAACGATCATCTTGTCGTTCTCCAATGTATGGGTCGTGGCTTCACCACTAGCATTTGAACCGAAGACACCATATTGTGCCAACAGTCTTAAATCCGTTATCGAATCTGGTACAATCGGTGCTGCAGATTGCGGTGTGTTTTCTGCAATTTTTGCCTGCTCTATTTCTGCCATCTCGAGTTGACGTGCCTCCTCTACCATAGCAATCGAGTCACGTAATGCTTGCTCAGCGTAAGCAGCCTGTTTTTCTTTATTCGTGGTGTACGTCCAGGCGAAAATAAGCCCAAAAATCAATACTAAACCAATTATTTGCGTTCTATCCATTCTATATCCCTGTAAAAATTTGCGCAAAGGTAAGTAATAAAACACTTACTTGCTGTGATTATCATTACTAACATAGATCTAGCTTTTTAATTCCAGTTATAAGACGGATCAATGGTGTTTATTGACCAAAAAGACAGAATATCCTATGAATCCAGAGCAAGCTTGAAAAAAAATTAATTATTATGTTGACTTTTACAGTAAAACACTGATCTGGATACGCTAGAAATTATTTACCAAGATGACTACATGGTGGCAGTTAACAAGCCCTATGGTTGGCTTACGCACAAAAGCAAAATCGCCATTGACGCTGAGCAGATTGTACTTCAAACTCTTAGGGATCAGCTGAATAAGAAGGTTTATCCTATTCACAGATTGGACAGAAAAACAAGTGGTGTGTTGCTTTTTGGGCTCGAGCCCAAAATTCATCGTGCTGTATCTGATCTTTTCATGTCAGGTGAAATATCGAAAACCTACTATGCCATCGTGCGAGGATACACGGAAGATACAGGCATTATTGATTATCCATTGAAAAACGAAGCTGGTAAAGAGCAAGTTGCCGAAACACACTACTCTACTCTACAAAAAACAGAAATCCCTGTTCCTCTCGGTAAATTCGAGACCTCGAGATATTCGCTGGTGGAATTAAGACCACGTACCGGAAGAATGCACCAGCTTCGTCGCCATATGAGTCACATTTTCCATCCCATAATTGGTGATAGGCCTCATGGTTGTAGTAAACAGAACAGACTATTTAAGTCTAAATTCGACTTCTCGGAAATGCTTTTGCACGCCAAAACACTTGAATTTACACATCCTATTACTGAGGATCTAGTGAAAATTGAAGCCGCATTTTCTCCAGAATTCTTAAGAATGAGTCAAACTTTGGGGTTAAACCCCAATAAATAAAAACCGCTAGTATCCGTGAATTTTAGCTTGGTGAGAACTCTTTACTGGGTTCCACGGATCATCGTATGATTTCTTGAAGAAGATCTCCTGGATATATGCTCTGGTTCGAGCCAATCGCAAGAAAAATCCATTATAAAATGTGACCAAAGGAATGTACGGCCACAGATTCAATTCTTGTTTTCTCCTCTCGCTATATAGGTATGACATAAACATTTGTAAAAATCCACTTGTCATGTAAAGTGTAAAGTTCATCATCACTATGAAATACAACTGTGAATTGTAATTGAAGATAATATCAATAAAATAAAGCCACCAAGCTACGTCAAGAATCACATTGTAGAAAACATTCTCTACAAAACTTGCAAGATTTAGCCAAGAGAAATGCTTATGTGGTAGATATACATCGCTGTGTTTCCTAATTCTAAATCGGATGATTGATTTATTCCATCTCATCCTTTGTCTAAAAAGATTCATGAACTTGGGAGGTACACTTGTCAAGCAGATTGCGCTTGGCTCAAACACTGTTTTGTAGCCACTTTTCCGGATTTTAACTGTGATATCGCCGTCCAATCCCGGGCCTATATCCCATGCACCTACTTTTCGAATTATGTCTGTCCGGAATGCGCCGAAAGCACCACTTATTATCTTATAAATACCTAATTCCGATGTTGTGATTCTTCCTACAGAGATAGTTTTCAAGTATTCAATGGCTTGCAAACGAGACACCAAATTACTCTCATAGTCTCTGACTTTCACATTTCCACCTACCGCACCAATCTTATCATCCATATAAAAAGGAACGAGAATATTCTCAATCGCATCCGCATCAAAACTGCAGTCCGCATCTAGATGAACAATGTACTTTCCAGTTGAAAAACGGACGGCTAAGTTAGCTGCTGAGGCCTTTCCTCCCCTCACATCATTCCGTAAGAACTTATCAATTAAACCTAACTCAAGCAAGTTTTGTCCTATGATCGGTGTGTCATCAGTTGAACCGTCATCGACGACAATCAGTTCAAAATTTTGATAAGTTTGTTCGGCTAGAGACTTAACTAACTTGTATATATTTTTACCCTCATTCTTCCCAGGTACAACTATTGAAACAAAAGGGTTTTCAAGGTTAAGCATGTCCTTCGCCTCTTGCCATTTTCGTTTTCGCTCAGATTTTGTGAAGTAACGATAAACATAGACGATGTAGTCAAGTAAAATATATCTTGTTAATTCGAAAAGGATAAAATACCAGAAAACTCTCACGAATTTAGCAGTCCCTCCATTGATCCAAAAACTGATAAATTCCGGGACAAGATTTTCAAGTATTGCTGTATCCATTAATTATAGCTTAATTTTGGTTACCTGCAATTGATGTTCAGGGTCACTGAAATTATCATTGAGTACTTTATTGATGTTGTATCGCAATGTTTCAGCCATATCCTCAGCATATCTCTCCGTCTTTGAGATCATTAGCAATTTATAATTCAGTGGAGTCACTGCGGTGAATAGGTCAATTTCTTGCAGGTAATTCACTAATATTTTCTTGAATTCCATCTGAAAGGTTCGAATTTCAGATGGAACCAAGGTTGCCAGCGTTTCTTCTGAAAACAGAATTTCTAGTGTATAAGAAGCGTATTTCTTGTCTCGTTTTTTCTTTGATTCTTGCCTAACAAGCAGGTCAAAAGTCGATTGATCTATTTCAAGTTCTAATTTATCATCCTTTTCCGCTTTGTATTCACCAAATAAGCTAATAGGGTTGATTGCCAAATTCTTACCTTGTTCCGTCAAAGAAATATTGTACATCTCTTTAGAATGCAAGGTTTTGAGATCGTTTTCTTTACCGCAATCCACACAGTTTGCCAGAATTGCTGACTGTTGAGATTGGTGATTACATGAATTGCAATTTATGATTTCACTTGGCTTATCGTAATCTACACCGATGTGCCTTAACACTTTATCACACTTGGGACACATCAAGACATCATCTTGCTGAAAGTCGGATTCAGGACCGATATAAGCACATCGAAAATGATGAATCAGTGATTCCGATTCGATGTCAACAGACTTACACTTATGGCATGTCTCAACGAAATGAAGGTATGAGCTAGAACAATCCCTGCATAGGTTCACTCTTTCGGCAAGCTTGGTATTTATGTATCCTACCTTTTTCATGTCATTTACCAAATCCAAAAATTGATTAAGTTCGAGATTAGGAACAAGGTAATTCACAAAATTATAACGGAAACCCATGTGAGCTTCCCGAGATCGCCTAGCTTTTAAATTTATGTCTCTTGTTAATAGATACTGGCAAAGTTTAATGAAATTTTTCTGATGAAAAGTAGCATGTTTAGGAAAATCAAAATCTACTATTTCGTTGATTCGATCGACTAGAACACTGACCTCTTCTACAATACCATTCAGCTCGTCATCACCCAAGTAACCATCAACATTTTTGTCGAGCCTGAGATATGCGCGCTTTGTTGCCACATAAATTGGTTTTAAATATAGAGCAGGATTATCTGCCTTACGGATTCTCTGAATTTCGGTTTTGACGAAGCTTACATAGTCTGATCGAAAAATAATTGCATCACAGTTAACCAAGTTTTCGTGACGTAATTCAGCATTCGAATTTACAATATGAAAATTAATATCATACTCCGTGACTATGGTATTCGCGTTGGCCTCTAGGTTTTTTAAAATCATGAAAATAGGTTAAATCGTGACTTAGAAACTCGAACATTCATTTTATAGAAGTTCATCAATTTATATTGCTCAGAAACATTAAGTAGTTGTACGTTAGCTACTATATTTCTTGTCGTAGGTTCATATTTTTTCTGAAATTCTTCAGGCACTGCATAAGTTGCAACGTGAAAATTTTCGATCATTCCTTTTGATTCACTTCCATCCGGGAAAGTAATATTTACTTCGTCGCCTGCTTTTAAATATTTCATTTCAACTGGCTCGAAGTAAACTTTAATCTTCATGTCTTCCAATTCGTGAATTGTCAGAATTTCTTCTCTTCTGAAACACATTTCATTTTTGTTGAAATTAATCTGCCCTATCACTCCATCCATTGTGGCAACAAAATACTTTTTAGTTTCTGTAACCCCCCTGTTAGTTACTGTTGTTCTAGTAGCAGCGGTGTCTTGCTTTCTGAGAGACCATTTTAGATTTTCAAAATACTTCTTTTCTTTAGTAGCGCTCGCCAGCTGAAGTTGTACTTGTTGAATTTCAAGTCGGAGTTGATCATATGGATTTTTGTCATTTACAGAACCCAATAAGACCATTTTCTTCTTCATTTCAGCCATAGTTGAGAGGTCACTAATTCTGCCACGTAGTTCCTCTATTTCAAATTTCTTTTGGGCTATTTTTAAGTTGAGATCTAGTTTCTGTTTTTCAATCCAGTCCTGAGGTCTATCGAAATCAGTAATTGATGTGCTAACATACTCTTCGACTATCGGCGAAAACCGAAAGAGCGTATCACCTTTTACAATTTGTTGTCCTTCTTCCACAAAAAACTGTTTCAAAGTAACATCTTGTGCAAAGTGGACGGTTTGCTTCTTAACTTCGATCTGTCCATTTGCCTTAATAATCCAAAGACTTGAAATGGTTTTGTATATGGCAATAGAGCCGATAAGCACAATTACAGCGATGAAGCTCCATTTTTGCCATGGGACTTTCTTAACCTTTTTTGGAGGCTCTCGCAACACCGTAATGATGCTCTGCTTTTCTCGTAAACTAAAATTTCTCATTATTCACCTAACGTTTTGTTGTCTAGCTCCACTAATTGCTCAATTTTCTCAAACATGAGAAAATGCTGTGGATGCGATTTTAGTTGATCTTCAATCCATAATTCCATTTCGGAACGGGAGGAAAATCTGCTAACTGGTACGATAACTAGCCCATCTTGCGCTATGGCGTCAGCGTTATCATAAAAGTTAATTCCCAACCGATAAAGATCTCCTACGAGTTCTTCACAATTGACTGCATCAATACATAATATATAGTCGAAATTATTTTTATGTAAATAACTAATAATAAATTTCTTATCTAACGTCTCTAGCTGTTTCATAGAGATCTTTAATACTCTCTTCCCGTAGAATCTCTTTTGACTTCCGTCAAAAATAATCTCTGAGATAAACGGTAAGAGTGATGGTAATTTTGCTTTATTATAAATTCTTAGTAGACTAAGATAAATAAGCTGCTTCAACTCTACTAGTTCATAAGTAACATTCAAAATTTCCAAATCGTATGACCAATTCTTAACTGAATTAGCTCGAAGAGTAGAAACATTCTGCACTGCACTCTCCACTCTTCTCTTTTCGTATAGCTTCTCTAGTTTGAATTGAAAGTTAGAGTATTGGCGAAGCTTGGTATTGTAATCAAGAATAAGATTTATCAATTCTTTGTTGTGATTAAATTTCACATCCTCAAATCTAGCTTCTTCAACGTTCTCTCTGAGAGCAAGTAACTTATCAGCTTGCTTAGAGCGGAAATGAAGCGGAGTCTGGTAACGCACACCTAAGCTACTATACATTCCAGGTTCTATTGCAGCATCAGCTAAAGTTGGTCTAGAATGCACGTTGACATAAAAAGACAACCTACGTTGATTTTCAAGGGCAATGTTTTGTTTTACGTTTTCTTTTTTAAGTGCTAAGATTTCATTCATATAGGAATATGGATCAAAGCTTAAAAGTGAATCTGTGTGAAATTTCATTATAGGCAACTCTGCTGCATTAAGAGCAGGCAATGATGCCACATCTACAAGTTGCTCAAAAAGATTATCGACCTGTGTCATAGACATCAAAAGCAAGTCGCATTCTTCATTCAAGCCTTTCAGATAAAGGATTTCGTCGTAGGAAAGTTCATGATTATAGTACAGCTCGAAATTTTTGTTAATGAGTGAGGTAAGTAAAAATTTCTTTTGGTCGAGAACCTTTCGTTTCTCTTTGTTAAAGCTATAAATCATGTAATTATACACATAGGCATAATTTCGCTCTTGCTCTTGTAATTTTAATTCAGTTTTTTTGATTTCCTTGGTATTCTGAGTGATTACAACTCTTTTTCGTCGCTCGTAAATACCGTCTTGAAATAGATTGAACTGTACGCCTGCATTCATTCTCCAAGCGCTGCCATTTTCTAGCTCCGCAAAATCATTTTTAGTGACAGAACTATTAAATCGGAGTCCCTTATCTCTATTTAAAAAAGCGACTTCAGCATCAAGTGCTTCCAACTCCGCTAAGTTCACGTCAGAAAAACTGTGTGAAAGAAGCCGATCTACGTCGAGAATAGCCTGACCATTAATAACATTGATACACAATGTGAATAGGAGTAAAAAAAATAGCTTATCCATCGGTTTATAATTATAGTATCTAACCAAATGCAACGAAATCAATGTTGCACTTAATATTTTTATAACTGCATATTAGACCTTTTGGGAAAGCCTAATCGCATGGCGCCTATTATTAACTATGATGATGTGACTTCAAATATAGTACATATTACTCAAGTTAACAATATATAAAACGCTTAAATTCAGTAAGCAAGGAAGAAATAACACCATGTACCACATTATTCTACTAACAATTTGCTTCAATCACTATCTAATAACTAGCTGTATATCAACCCCGTATCTATAGACACAAACTTTAATGCCAACCACTATCCCCACCGATTTTTTTTTCAAAAATAATCTTTAGAAATTACTCACATACCCTGTAATTAATGCCTTTCTTTACATTTGGCGAAAGCCAAAACCATAAAAAATCCACCTCGTGATCTATCTAAAAGCAGAATGATTGCTAAAAAAACTAGGCGGAAAGAGACATGACCAATCAGTATCCTATTTTTGTACTGATCTTAGAGCCGAGAAAACGATTATGTATTAAATTCTTATTAATTTATCCACATATTTCGCCAATCTGTATAATCGCTGTTGTTTGTTTGATTAGTAAATTATATTTTGGTGACTTATGGCGACAATTGATTTAAAGAAAATATTTGAGATTCCAGAAGAGCTGGATAGAAAATCCACTGATGCACTAGTTCGAGCTATCAAAGAAAATTATAGTAAAGAGTTTGATTACATAAAGTTTGTGCATTCAGTGAACACTATGACTGCGATGGACATTGATGAAGAGACCGCATTCAAGTCTGCGTTCACTACTGCAAAGACGATGGGATTTACTAAAGAGAAGTTCAGGAACTCCTTAAGAGAATATGCAGTTGTACTGAAGAATCAACGCGAGAACTTTGCGGATGCATTGAAGCGGAACAGAACTGAAAAGTTAACTGATGCGGATAAGAAGAACGATTCGCTGGAAAAGAAGCTAAAAGATAACCTTGCGAAGATCGAAAAATTGAAGGCAGAAAATGCTGTAATTAAAGAAAGATTAGCGACTGCAGACGAAACAATAAAAAAGGAGAGAGAAAAATTAGAAACTATTACTAAGAACTTTGTAAGTTCGTACGAGCATTTCGAGGCGAAGCTTCAAAATGATCTTGATAAATTTGAAAAATATACATAAACTAACAATATGGCAGGTAGTAATCCGCTTGAAGGAGACACATTTAAACCAAAAAGTTTTTGGAAGAAACCAGAAGGAAAGACTGGTGCGTTATTTCTTATCCTAGCAGCTTTAGCTGGTGGTTATTTAGTAGTTACAGCAGGTGCAGCAATAATGGGGTTTTTAGCAACAACGCTAGGAATTGTTATTACGGTCTTAGCTCTATTAGCAATCGTTTATGTTGCGGTTGACCCTAAAGCTCGTGCAGTCGTTAGCTACATGTATAAGACTTTTATGAGAAAGCTTACGAGTATTTTCATAACAATTGATCCTATAGGAATTCTTAAAAATTACATCAGCGATCTTGAGGACAACCTTAAGAAGATGAGTAAGCAGATAGGAAGCTTGAGAGGTCAAATGAGAAAACTGAAGGACCTTATCGCTTCGAACAGTGACGAAATCAAGCAAAATTTAGCGATCGCAAAAGCAGCTAAGAATCAAGGTAATTCTCAAGCGCTTGCGCTAAATACTCGTAAAGCTGCAAGACTTCAAGAAAGTAATAAGAAATATGCTGTTTTACACAAGCGTATGGGAATTTTACACAAAGTTCTGACTAAGATGTATTCTAGTTCTGAAATCTTGCTCGAAGACACGAAGGATCAAGTGAAAGTAAAAGAAATAGAATATAAAGCAATCAAGACTTCTCACTCAGCCATGAAAGGAGCGATGAGCATCATCAGTGGCGATACTGACCGAAGAGCAATGTTTGATCAAGCAATGGAACACATTGCTGATGACGTCGCGAACAAGGTTGGTGAAATGGAACAATTCATGGATATGTCTTCTTCATTTATGGACTCGATTGATTTGCAGAG
>CALBVQ010000024.1 GCA_937969485.1 uncultured Saprospiraceae bacterium
CGTCCAGCTCTTTTGATGCTCACCGTGATGGTGACCACGCCTGCGCTTCAAAAGAACTGTTGAGCTCCCATTCTCTTTGCATTTTAAGCTCTCATGACGAAAACCTAATACATAATTCGGGTTTAATAATTCTTGAAAATATAGTGAAACCTTAAAACAGAATTGGTATTAGAGTGAAAACTAATGAAATACATCAGTTTTAATAAGTTAGTATTTACTTCCTTCTCTCCCGCCATTGTAAGTATACTCTAACTTTAGACAACAACAAGTACTCAGGTATATACAGTAATCTCAACTTCCCCTTTTGCAAGTGAAATAATTTTCGGCAGCGAATAGCCTGCTGCAACTCCATTTAAATTGGATAAGGCCTACTATTTGATCATTAATCCTCTTCGCCAGTATAGTCAGACAATCCTTGTTCTTCGTCGAAATAGAAAACACGGACTTGTGCCGTATCATCCAAGTAATTGATCTTACCTATCTCAACTCTATTTATGGTTAGACCAGTCCTTCGCTCCAATTCCAACTTTAACTCGTCTTGCTTACTCACATCAACCAGCTTTATATTATCAAATAGAATGGTCTTCCTTGTCTCGTGTTTAAGAAGCCATACATACTCCAAGATATATGTCATCGCGACCATTGTAACGTTGATAATTCCTAATTCCACCATTGATATTTGCTTAGAAGCCAAGGAGTTGACGACACTAAGACCTATAACTATAAAAAGATAAGTCATCTCCTTGATCTCAATTTGACTAGTCCGGTATCGAATAATACTAAAAATGGCAAAAAGCCCCAATCCCATACCTGTATCAATATCAAGCTTTTTCAGGGAAAAGCAAATAAAGAAAATGATGAAACCTATCAGATAATAGGTAAATAGATAGTCTTTTCTCTTCGTGATTCTATAATAGATAAATCTTACTATTATCGTAATAAACACGAAATTGATACTCAATCGCACCAACAATTTATACACATCGTCGTCGAACCAATTTACGGTCATAAGGCATTAATTTTATTAAGTCGGTTTAGTTTCTTCTTAAATCTATTGTATTTCAGTTTGTCTGTTCCATGCGTCTTTATCAGACCTATGCAGTACTTACTTACATTGTAAGGTTTCATTTGTAAATTTCGTAAAGCCTTGTAAATAGGAGTTTCTCTTGACAATGTAGGCTGTTTGAGTTCCACGATTACAATATTGTCTAAACCACTCTTCGAATCTTCATGCTGAAAGGCAATATTAAAATCAAAAGTAACTCGCTCTACAGTTTCGTTCGCTACCAAGGTTATACGATTATAATAATTATAGAGTTTCACCTTCAGCTCTTCATTGTGAATATTGGCCTCTTTCAAGAATTTCTCTTCTTCATCGTGCAAGACAAACTTCTCATTCTCAACCATTATTCGGTTCTTGTCAACTCGTCCATTCTTCTTATGCTTCACCTCTAAGAAAGTAATTGCAGAATCGACATAATTCCGGAATCTCACTTTATAGCGATCCTTCCGTTTTCTATGATGTTCGTGGTAAAAATAGAGACTGTCTGTGTCATAATACACCGTCTTATAAGCTGGCATTCTATTCTCATCAAAACTCACAATCTTGTAATCATTTTTCACTTGGTCGAATACGGCAGGCAAATGCTTGGTAGAAATTACAAACTTCGTCTCTATTCTGTCCATCAGCTTGACCTTATCCATCTCTTGCAGACTTATCGTTTCAAACTTATGTAATTCCTCCTCCAGCACTTAGCGTATTATTTTAGTTTATTTTAACACGGACTTGATACAAAATAGTATAAACCAAGCCAGCTTATGCCTTTCTTTTGCTTACTTTTATTAGACATCAGCTTTTAGAAAATCCTTCGGCCGATATAGATTAACTCATGACTGTTGACAAAAATACACTACATAATTGACAATAGGTGAATAATTCTATCAGGCAAATAGGGGAAGATATACTTCTTTACTCCAAAGGACAATAATAGACATTTCGTTTATTGTCTGCAGAATAACATGGCTTCCGCCAAAAGAAATCGCAGGTTAGCATTATCATGCTTTGCAGAAGTCCGCAGCGCGATGATCACGAAGTCGTGAGCAACAAAAAAAAGATTATTGTACTATTAAGGCACTATGAACGGTACCTTGAAAGGCAATTATGTCCAAAAGGATGATACACGCTTAATTTTTCTATTTAATTATGCAGTCAATGTTCTGATAATAGTTGGTCAGTTATTAAGTTTGTTCGAAGGCTAATCTTATATTTCATACTTACATTCTTATGAGGAAAATATCCTTATTGCTTTTGGGGCCATTGTTATGCATGGCAGTCATTTTTCTTCCTGCTGAATTCATTAGCATTGAAGCGAGTAAGATCCTCGGTGTTGCGTTGTGGATGATACTGTGGTGGATAACAGAGGTGGTATCCATTTCTGTAACTGCATTAATCCCCTTGACTTTCTTTCCATTGCTTAGTATAATGTCAATCAAAGAAGTTGCGCCATATTATGGTCATCCATTGGTATTCCTTTTTTTTGGCGGATTCATAATGGCGCTGGCACTTGAGAAAGTTAATCTCCACAGGAGAATTGCGCTTAATATTATTAATTTTACTGGACCTCAGCCCAGTCGGGTAATACTTGGGTTCATGATTTCAACTGCTTTTCTGAGCATGTGGATCAGTAATACAGCCACTACGGTAGTTATGCTCCCTATCGCACTATCCGTCATTCAATTATTGTCTTCTGATTCCGATGGTTTCACAGGTGCAGACAAGAAATTCGCTTTGAGTATCTTACTGGGAATCGCATATGCCGCTAATGTTGGAGGAATCGCAACTATTATAGGAACTCCACCTAACATCGTAATGGCGGGCTTCTTGGAAAGCGAATATGGGTTTACTGTCTCTTTCATGGGATGGATGATGATTGGCCTACCTTTTTCGATTTTAATGATTGGCTTTATTTATTTGCTGCTAACAAAGGTACTTTATAAAAATTCCATCGATAATTTTGAAGGGCCAATTGAACTTATCCGAAGCGAGTTAGTCAAGTTAGGACATATAAAAAGAAAAGAAGTCTATGTACTCTTAATCTTCATATTAGCTATACTTATGTGGATCTTTAAGAACAGTATCAACGACATTCTACCTGACTTGAATCTATCAGATACGACCATTAGTCTACTCGCTGCATTTACTAGTTTTTGCATTGTTCATGAAGGTACATTTCTGTTCAAGTGGGAAGATACGAAAAAACTACCGTGGGGAATCTTGATTTTGTTCGGCGGTGGGCTATCATTAGCAAATGGCTTATCCCAAGCTGGAATAGTAGATCTAATAGGAGACTTTGTCAGCAGTAGAAACACTTTGAGTGTGCTTTTGGTGGCAACCTTACTTGTAGCCGTTGTACTATTCATGACTGAACTAATCAGTAATGTGGCACTAGTTGCAATTTTTGCGCCAATGGTAGCTGGAGTTGCTTCAGGGTTAGATATAAGCGTCCTTCAACTTATCATTCCAGCGACAATGGCATCTAGTTGTGCCTTTATGCTTCCGATGGCTACCCCACCCAATGCTATCGTTTTTGCAAGTGGACACATTAAAGTAAAAGACATGGCTCGCACAGGAATCCTATTAAATCTAATTTCTATAGGCCTCTTAATATTATTCTTCAAATTTGTTATCCCTGCGATTATGCCTGCTGTAATTTAGAACATTCAATATTTAGTTTCTATTCCTCCTTTATTGCTAATTTGAAATTTTCAACAAACTGGATCATCTTGATATAATCTTTCACTTGGGCAAGCGCAAAATTATTGCTAAAAATTAAGATGGCCTCTCCATTGCTCTCTAGATGATGCAAGCCGCTTATTTCAATCAGAAGCTTCAATTTATTAGTCATAAAGCCATCCATTTTCTCATTGTTTTCCACTTTCGCTATATAACCTTTCGGAGCATTATGGTAAAGTTGATAGTCAATATCCTTGTGTTCTGAGATAGGCACGACTTTATCTAGGAAATCTCTTTTTTCAATAGTAAACTTTGGAATAGAGAAGGGTAACTTCATTAAACCGATGGTGGTCTTATATTCGTCGGGAAAAATATCCGTACCTTCTTCAAATTGAATGTCAATGAGTTCAACTTCGATCTCATTGTCTTGGTCCGAAATACAATTCGACTCAGCCTCTATCACACGACTCTTGAAAAAATAAAAGGATTGAAAATAATCTAAATCTATAATCGGCTCGGTCTGGAAGTCCCAACCATAATTTTCGGCCCATTCCTTGAGCATGTTTTGTCTTCGAGTGAGCGGTTCTATAACATCAATTTTTATTTTTGTAGCCAACTTGTGATTTGTTGAAGAGATGTGACTACCCAAACCATTAATTTTAACTTTACCTCCTGAGTTTTGATGAATCTTTTGAAAATCATATAAATCTTCCAAAACCGTAGTTCCCACTAGCCGAGTTTCTGAAAGGTCTATGGTCGCATCTGCTCCAGAAGGAATTTGAGCAATCAAATTGTTGATTTTCAGAATACCTAGAAAGTTAGCAATCCCTCGAATTTTTAAATCGTAGGTCCCATCTGGCTTCATCACCAAATTAGAACCTGAATCAAAAATCATCCTAAAAAATCGTGGTATAGATACACGAGCCAACAACATATGACTAACCAATGCCAATAGTAAACCACCAAAAAGTCCAATCAATAGGTTTGTATATAGTGTTATTATCATCGTTGTTACAAAGAAGATAATTTGTTCTATTCCATGACTGTAGACCTGCTTGAATACGGAAGGTGAAGCCAACTTGAATCCAGCATAAACCAATAAGATTGCAAATGCACAGAGAGGTACATTTTTCATCACAGGGCTTAGAATAACGATAAAAAATAGTAATAGAAGACCTTGATACATATTTGACCACTTGGTCTTTGCGCCATTGTGCACATTGACTGTACTTCGAATGATAACGGCAATAATTGGTAATCCTCCAATCATACCTGCGACCATCGTACTCAAGCCTATTCCCGTCAAATCTTTATTCAAATTTGTTTTTCTTTTGTAGGGATCGATCTTGTCAATTGCCTTGGCTATGGCTAACGATTCAATACTCGTAATCACTAATATCGATGCTACCGTTGTCCAAAATTCTACGGTATGAATCTTTCCAAAATTCGGGTGCATTATGGACTCCATAATGCTGTCCGGAATATCTAATAACAAGCTAGGCCCAACTTCAAATATTTTTCCAAAAATCGAATAATTGTGAGCTTCAAAAAAATTAAACCCATAGACGAACGGAATAGAAAGAGCGACAACCCACATGGGTGTTGGAAGAACATGGAATAAGCGATAGTTGATTTTCGAATGAAAGAATAGCAACAACAATCCCATCAACGAAATAATGACCACAAAGGGGTTTGCTTGAGGTAAAAATAATACAGCGTCGATCAGGTTTTGAATAATACTGGAACTATCGGAATGTGTACCTAGAGCAACATGAATTTGTTTTGCAAAAATGATAATCCCTATTGCTGCTAATATACCATGTATCACAGAAGAATGAAAAATATTAGCAAGTCGACCTAATTTCAATATGCCCAACAAGACTTGAATTGCGCCAGAGACGACAATAGCTGCCAAAACATAATTAAAAGCTTGTCCTGAACCATCATCCATCATAGCAATTCCCAAAAGAATAACTGCAATAACCCCTTTTGCTGGGCCATTTACTGATATATGTCCACCTCTATAAAAAGTTGTTACTACACCACCTACGATTGCGGAAAGAATACCTGCCATAGCTGGAGCGCCAGCTGCCAATGCAATACCTAGAGATAATGGCAAAGCAATTAACGCAACACTTAAAGCAGCAATTAAGTCACTTTGCCAATTTTCAACTAGTCCTTTAAAACCTTTCTTTGGTGTGACCTCCATTTAGTACTGTATTCTGTGGAATTCTAAAATCCATTTCAGGGCGCACAAAATAGTAAATATTCGGTACTAAAGGCAATGTTTAGCAAACATGTACCAGAAACAAGATTTAAATCCACTCTAGCAATTTCAAATTAATAATAAGATCACCTATACATTAGCGTTGATTAGCAATGTATCTTTGTGAGAATATTCCTCAATTAATATTGCCATGCAGTTATTCCGATACTATTTTAGATATCTGAAACACACTCAAAGGCCACTGACAAAACTGCTGTTTCAAAATATTCAGCGATAAATACTGCCATGTATCTCTCCTCATTTCAAGCAAATAGCTTCAAATTTTAACTTCAAGTCAAAATTATATTTCAAAAAGAACACCATTTCATGTTTTATTTGAAATTAAATTTCGCAAGTCAAAATTTATTTGTTAAAAGTCAATAAATAACGGGAGTTTCATCTGTAAATTACTACTTATGCCGAACATAAAGTCCTGATTTTAGGATACTAAAAAACATTTAATTAATTAAGTTCGATATGAAGAAATTATTTCTACTACTAATTGTTTTATTTGCTATTTCGTTTTCTGTAGACGCACAACGAAACTGTGCAGCTGATGATGTATTGCAACAGCAACTCATTGATAATCCATCTTTAGGTGATGAAATGGAAAAAATAGAACAGTTTACACAAAAATTTATAAATAATCCTGAAAAACTAAACGGTGAAATCGTAACAATACCTGTTGTTGTGCATGTAATTTGGAAATCCACTTCGCAGAATATTTCAGATGCCCAAGTTTTAAGTCAAATTGATATACTTAATGAAGACTTTAGAAGAACAAATTCTGATGCAGATAATGTTTGGGGTAATTTAGGTGTTGACACAGAGATTGAGTTCTGTATGGCAACTGTTGATCCAGATGGAAACCCTACTAATGGAATCCAAAGAAAAAAGACAAATAAAAGATCGTTTCAAACAAATGATGCAATGAAATTCGATAGTCAAGGAGGTGTAAATGCATGGCCAGCCAGCGATTATCTAAATATTTGGGTATGTAATATTTCAGGTGGAATATTAGGATATGCACAATTTCCAGGAGGTGCGGCTTCCACCGATGG
>CALBVQ010000025.1 GCA_937969485.1 uncultured Saprospiraceae bacterium
GCAGGCGTGGTCACCATCACGGTGAGCATCAAAAGAGCTGGACGTTCCCATTATCGAAGCAGTTTCAGCTCGTAATAGATATCTTAATGCATATTTCGGGTTAAATCAAGTACAAGTCAGAAAACGCAAGGATAGCCTTAGCTATCATGAGTATTTCTAACGAAGTAATTGCTTTTATAAACTTGAAAATATGCGAAATTCTAAAACAGAATTGGCATAATATACTTTCCCTAGATAAAAAGAAAGTATTCTTTAGCAGATATCAATTTTGCGAGAGGAACATGGAGTGCCTGTCGCGAACGCTAGTGAGTGATGAGGCGACTGCCGAAACACGCAATACTCCGGCCCAATGGCCTCTTTTTGAGGGCAGTGGGACTCGCCCACTATATTATTATCTTACCAACTCTTTTAAGTTCTGTCCCTAATTACAAGCTAAAATATTATAACTCAAAGGACAATTCTAGAAAAGCCTAAATTGTGCTTTGCTTTTAGTGGCGCTCATTTCAAAGGTTTGAGTCTTTGGGGTAAAACCCCCAAAAGAGAGATCGACTTTAGGATAGCAAGCTGATCTACAATATTAACCTTGACCTTGAGAGAAAATATACACATTATCCTCCCAAGAATCTGTCACGGCATTGTACTCATGCACTTTCATCGTATTTCCAGACATAATGTAAGAAGGAACAATTTCACCGGAAATATTCTCGATTATGATCTCATAGGTACCATTGTCCAGCACATTTACTTGTTTGATTTTACCAATATCAGTAGACTTTTCCATCCAAAATTCTAGCATATAGTTATTGCCGTCTTTCTTTAGAGAATAACTAGAATCCTGACTTGCCTCCTTGGAATACAATCCAACAAATTTTTCAGCGGATACAGTTGCAGGCCACCTGTTTCTTATCGCCTCTGAATTGTCGCATCCTGTGAGGAGCCAATTTTCGTCGACCTTATCAAAAAATAGCTCAGTGTAGCAACAAGTAATTTTATCAAAGGAATCATAGAGTTGAACTGAGACGGAAGCCATGTTGTCTTCGATGTCGAATCCTTTAATTTTAATCTCAGTAGCAACTTGCGTGGCTGCGAAAAGAGGGTCTACATAAGGTCTTAAATAAGATGTTTCCTTAGAAATTGTGGTTTGATTAAGCTTGTTAGAAAGTTTTTCTTTGAAAGCGGGACTGAGATAAGCCATCTCGTTCAGGATGTTGTTGAAATTACTCATGTACTGACTTTTGTCAGATACAAATAATTCCATATCAAGTTCGTACATTCCCATAATAGGCGCATAGTCTGTACTCAGGCGTTTAATGATAGACTCAATAGCTTTTTTGTCGGATTCCATTGAAGTAGGTTGATTATTGGTCACTGATGCTGCTTCTTCCTTTCCTTTGCATGCTGCAGATGGTATACTAAGGAGGATCACCATAACTAGAATTAGCGGATTAAAAGACCTCTTAGAAGCAAAAGAATAAAATGATTTAGTCATTAGTTGATACAGTAAGTGTTACAAAAAAACTGTTTTTAAAGATTTATTCTGCGTTTTTAGCAATAGTTTTTTATTAATTTATTGCCATCTGTAAATATGATAGGTACCATTTCTATATCCCGAAGATACAATGATACTTCTTTGTTTGAAATCTGAAACCCATTGAGATCCGGTCCACATGGCAATATGTCCATGAACATGCCCAGGAACAGCATCAAAAACGACGATGTCTCCAGGAAGGTACGAGGAGGTTGAAATTTCAGTAAAGCCTATGGATGGTAGGAAAGTTACATATCCTTTGGCAGAACCGGGTCGACCAGCGGTAGATAGGCCACCTGCTTCCATTGCCTGCCGCACATACTTTGCACAATATCCTATAGATCTAGGTTCTGCATTGGCATTAATGTGACTGACCGCAGCAGTAATATCGAATCCTTCTTTATTGGTCCCTCCTTCAACACCGCCTGATCCAGTATCAGGCGCTCTGTCGGGTGATGTACTTAAAAAGCTACCATGAACCCATTCACCGTCTCCTATTCGGGCCCAGTCTCCCTCTCGTTTGTAGATATCGACAGCGGTTCCGTTTGGAATTGTTCTTATTTTCTCATTTTCGGTACCTGGTCCTTTTCGAACATTAAGTCCATTACGTGCAGTAACTGTAGCTTGTTCTGGAGCGACTTCTTCAGTTTCAGCTTGTTGGACATAGTTACTATGAACCCATTGGCCGTCTCCTATTCTGATCCAGTCTCCATTAGTTTCATATATTTCAACACTAGCACCAGTGGATAGTACCTCTATACTATCAAAGTTAGTACCAGCTCCACTCCTTACATTTAATCCAGATTGAGCGGTTACAGTTCCACTTCCTGTAGGTGCAGCTGGAGCAGCCTCCGACATTGTTTGGTTCACATAATTACCATGAACCCACTGTCCACCACCTACCATTATCCAATTTCCATCTACTTGGTAGATATTGACATTGGCACCACTACTGAATTTTCCTACAATTCTGTTTCCAGTACCTGGACCAGATCGAATATTAAGTGTATTAGCAGTTACAACACCAGTTCCTATTGCACCTTCGGCAGCTTCTGCTGATGGTTTAGTAGTAGAATCAGTTTCACCTCCTTCTCCTAGTGGCCCAGGAGGATTAGGAGCATTATCTAAAGAGACAAAATTTCCACCATTTGCATTGTACAATTGCCGCAGTTGAGCAGTGGTCAGTCCAAAAGTCATTTGGAAGTGCGGCTTGTCAACAAAACTTGACCAATCACCACCCCATTCCCAACCTAAGGATTTACCTATTCTACCAAATTCTTGCCATGGACCATCCCATACAGCTTGTCTACCATTTATTTCAACAATATCTATTGCAAGGCCGAAGTTGTGATAACTCTGTCCACCTCTGGCTCCAGTTACAATTCCACCTGATTTTGTGCGACCCTGCGCATACAATTCATCTTGTTCAGCATAACTTCTAAGACCGGATGAAACTCGAATTGTTTTACCCATTTCAGCTTGAACTTGATTGACAAACGCGTAGGCAAAAGGCTGTACTGCAGGGTGAATCCTTGCTATTCTATTATTGGTGTGTGAGTCCCATGTCTGGCCAGTGTTAAGATTTGCTTGTTGGGTTTGGTCAGTTTGACCATCCGTAGTACCCTGAGTACTATCTGTAGCTGGCGTATCTGTTGCGTTATCAGTTATAGGTCTAGTATAGTTTCCATTAACGGCGTCTTGCATGAATTGGCTACGTCTTTGGAAACGATCAAGAGGTACATTATATGTATCTATCCAGTATCCTCTATCTGCCATTAAAGTCGCTAAACCTTGAAGATCATTGTTCACCATTAGTGGCTGAATTCGCCCTCTCGTCCGTGGATGGTAATCTCCTCTGTACCTTAAGTCCACCACAAGTTCCATAATAGCTGGATGCAGATTATCTAGATCGGTTTCACCATAGCGAGCAACAACATCGCTTTTAGTCGTAATTCGAACTACATCACTCTTTAACTCTTGGTAGACAATCTGAAATAATTGCTTTTGTTGATCATGAGTAATGACTCCTACTCTCTCTTTATTTTGTCTAACATAATTTGCTGCTGCATTTCCTTTTAATCCTGCAGCTTGTACCAGAATAGAAATCTTGCTATTATCAAAACCGGCAGCTTCTAAATGATTGCGAATTTCATCTTGAGATCTGTTCCCCATATCGTAACCACGTCCCATTGTGACTCCACTATCACCAACTGGAGGATAATGTATGGTTCGAGTAAAATACCTGCTATTTGGGTCGTCATTTCCTTCTGCATCGAAAGTCATCTGTCCCACACCGACCTGTAAAGGATCATCGCTTTCATCACCCGCACCACCTTGGCCTTGATTGGAATAAGATGGAGGAACCAAAGCCGCGCCTTCGCCAGCGCCATGGGCAGCAGCTCTTTGCTGGCTTTGTTTGTTTTCGTTTTGGTATTCTTTTGACATATATTATTGCTTTTGTAGATGTGCATCTACAGAAATAAAAATGATTTTGAAGAATATCTGACGGGTAGGTTGTAAAGTAGATGAATTCTCAAAATAAATAATGGTCAGTTAATATCTCTAAATTATGCAGTAAAGTCAAGAGAAACCTTGTTTTTTTCAAAAAAAAACTAAGCCAGCAAAGAAGAGCAGACTGTAATGTGATGCGGAAAAGCTTGATTGTAAGTGATATAGTTCAATCTGTATTAAGACCAAGCATGCACGCATTAAAGAAAAGTGATTGTTTACGACCCAAAGCCAAACGTAGTTTTATATCTAACTTGGTATAAGTTGGGCGAATCCCATTTCCCTCAAAAAAGAGGTCAATGGGCCGGAGTTTTCCGCGTTTCGGCAGTTGCCTCATCACTTCACTGCGTTTCGTGACAAGCGCTGCAAGTTCCTTTCGCAAAAGAAATCTTTACCTTTAGTAGGAGTGGAGATAGATTTGAAAAGTCGATAATCATTGCAATGAATGAAAGTAATTTTGAGCAGGAGGAGGGATAATAAACTATACTTAATTCGATGATTTTAATTTAAGGTATAAGTAGCTAATTTTGAATTAGTTAAACATGGGTAAAAAAATAAGTAACGAGAATAGGATATTTTTTGATGTAAAAGTCTATTTATATTGAAGGATTGTATTACATTTGCGTCGCTTTAAAAGTAAGCGGTTTAAACAAAGTTTGGTCTGGTAGTTCAGCTGGTTAGAATACCTGCCTGTCACGCAGGGGGTCGCGGGTTCGAGTCCCGTCCAGACCGCAAACTTGTAGCTTCAATCATTAATTTGGTTGGAGCTTTTTTAATGAAAGAAGCATTCTAAGAAATAGGCCGGGACGCAGCCGCAGCCTCGCGGTAAGCGCGAGGTTCACTAGCTATTTTACACTGCCGTGTAAAATTAGAAACGCTAGTTCATCGTCCAGACCGCAAACTTTAGTCTCTAAGTCATTGATTTGGTTGGAGCTTTTTTAATTGTTAGCATGCCGATGTAGCTCAGTTGGCCAGAGCAGCTGATTTGTAATCAGCGGGTCGGGGGTTCGAATCCCTCCATCGGCTCAAAAAAAAGAGATGATTTCTTATCAAGAAATCATCTCTTTTCTATTTGTGGTGGTAACATAGTGGACACACTCAGAGAATTAAGTATCCAGAATAATTGATTTTTACAGCAGCACCCTTACGCTGAAATTGGTGGCATGGTCATGCTGAAATACCCACCAAGGACAGCACAACATATGATTTGTGTTTATTTTAAGATTATAATGATTAAAAAGTTCGGTTATTGAGAGTTGATCTTTAATGTCTTGTATTTCCATTGAAAAAAAAGTTTACTTGCGCATAT
>CALBVQ010000026.1 GCA_937969485.1 uncultured Saprospiraceae bacterium
AAAGGCCACAATAGTTGCTGATCGATTCCATGTGCAAAAACTAGCATCAGATGCCGTTCAAGAACTACGCATTCAATCGAGATGGGAAGCAATAGATCAGGAAAATAAAGAAAGAGAAATTGCGAAACAAGAAGGCGAGAAATTCATACCACATCTATTGTCGAATGGAGATACAACAAAACAATTGTTAGCAAGAAGTAGATACTTACTATTCAAAGATAAATCAAAATGGACGCCGAGTCAAGAACACAGATCCGAAGTGCTCTTTGATGCCTATCCACTATTAAAACAAGCGTATGAACTGAGCAGGTCACTGGCGAAAGTATTTAACGGCAAGGTAAGTAAGCTAATTGCCTACAAACGTTTAGCCTTATGGTATCAGGAGGTAGAAAATGGACCTTTTAAGTCTTTTAAAGTAGTCGCCAATACAATTGAAAACAATTACGATCAAATACTTAATTACTTTAATAATAGAAGTACAAATGCATCAGCAGAAGCTTTTAACGCCAAAATAAAAGCACTACGTAGACAATTTAGAGGTGTAAGAAACACTCCGTTTTTCCTATATCGTTTAGCCATGATTTATGCTTAACCCCCTAACTTTTCATCTTGATCCGGTACCAACTCTACCTTAAATGAAAAATGCTAACCTCGGGGAAAGGTTAGCACTTCTTCTCTGTCTCTTACAAAGTTTCACAACAATACCTGTGTTAAATGGGTAAGAGTTATGCTCAAAGGTACAATATTGCTGTGTTCCACAAGAATTTCATATGTTAAAATATTGAGGTTTTTCGTATATATCTTAATTGTGTATGTTCAGGAGAATAGCCGCAATAATGATCCTTTCTCAAGCAATGAGAGTTGTTCTTATAGTACTCAATAGAATTTTCGTTTGGTATATATTGCTCTTGCCCTTGATATGTTCTTAAAAAGGTGTTAAATTGCAAATATTATTAATCGACAGGAAGCTATCTAAATTATAATTTTGCTTCCGAAAGCTAAATTAAATGATACTTATGCTAAAAAAAACAACTTACCTACTAATTGCCCTTTTTACTGTGGGCTTGCTATTTCATTCCTGTACTTCAGAGCTGAAGGATACTCTTCCAGAAAAAGAACAACAAGGATTGATTTCTTTCGAACAGATTAAATCATCTGTTGAAGACGCTCTGCGTAGCGGAACGACCTTTAATTGGCAGAATCAAGAGGCAAATATGATTTATAGTGCAGCTATGCACTCTGACTCTTTCATCTCAGTGGGATATACTATTTCCCCTGATTTTGATATCGTTACAAAAATACATACTATCGATCTACAGGATAAAGAGTGGGTGGACAGCAGGATATTGATTGAAAAGTTGATCCTAGAAAGTGAAAAGTCAGCCTATCCCCAGGCAATCAATATAAGAGATTTACAACCTTTTGGGGCTGTAAAGGACGTGCCTCAAATTATTGTAAAAATCAATAATTTAGAAACTGTTGAAAGACTTAAAAATCATCCGAATGTTCGTTTTGTTGAACCACTTGGCTTCAATATCAGCGATGTTGTAAACTTCGAAAGAAGCAATTCTGGGTGTAGCGGAAATCCAAACTATGGAATTAATTCAGCTGACTATACAACTCTGACACCTGGAATTAAGTATCCTTGGAATTTCGGACACCATAATATTGAAGAGGCCTGGGGAAGTTGCAACAAAGGAGATAATACTAAAGTATGTATTATCGATACGGGTGCAAGTTTCAGTCAAGATAACTTAGGTAGCAATTTTAATTCCGGCGATAGTTATGGAAGAACAGTCGAGAAGTATAGTACAAAGTATTCAGGTTCTTGGTGGTGGAAAACACTTGACTCTCCTGATGATCCATGTGGACATGGAACATCAATGGCAGGTAATGCCTCTGCTCCACGAAGCAATGACGGTAATTCTGTTGGGGTTGCTTATCAGTCTAATCTAATGTCCATCAGGGCAGTTGAAGATGTAATTATTTCCACTTCAAATGAAAGAAATGGTGTGCGTGATGCATTGATCCTTGCAGGTGGAACAAGCAGTGTAAAAGTAATAAGCATGTCAATCGGTACTCCGATATATAGCAGCACCGTAGCAGACGGAGTTTTTTACGCTTACAATAATCAGAAGTTAATCTTCGGCGCTGCTGGTACTTCTTTGTCATGGACAAGTTGGTATCCGGTGATTTTCCCTGCAAACATGACTCAAGTTAGAGCTGTAACTGGTGTTAAGAATACAACTAGTCTCAGTAAATGTACGACTTGTCATCAAGGCCCTGAAGTTGATTTTGTGATCGTAATGGAACGTGCTTCTGACGATGACAGAACTTCTCTTTCCTTAGCGCGATACAGTAATCAACCTAAGTATGTTGGTGGTTCTTCTACTGCAACAGCTACAACAGCAGGTATCGCCACGATGGTATGGGCAGAGAACCCTTCGGCTTCTCGTACAACTGTCCTTAATGTATTGAAAAATGCTACAAGTCTATATCCTAGTAGACATAGTGATTTGGGCTGGGGAACAATTGATGCATTGCAAGCTGTTAATGGCCTTTAATTTTGGGTGTAAACCCATCTAGAAAGCAATAACTGCTTTTTAAGATATGACAATAAAAAAGATCACCTATCATTCTTTTATGATAGGTGATCTTCATTGCTTACCGTATTTTGCGGAATCGACTACGTTGTATATGAACTATAGATTGATAAGCAATGAGGTTTTCGATAAAAACTTACACTGTTAAGAGCAGATCAGTTTCTTGTTCGCTGCCTGTCTCAAAAAAAAGAATAATTTGAATTTTACGCGCCTCTTTGATCTTATCTATTTCCAAAAGGAAAGATTTGCTGGTACTAAATGTTTTAACCAACGTGTACTCGGTAGATGGGAAAGCCGAAGTACCGACCAGTTTGTTAATCAGGTTGAGAAATTAAGCCTAGGACTACTAAATTTAAACGTTTCCAAAGGAGACAAGATAGGAATATTTACTTCGCACGGTTCTACAGATTGGTTTGTGATCGACATAGCAGCAATGAAGCTTGGGTTGGTCACTGTACCGATTAATCCCAATTATACTCAAGATGAACTGCACTACATTATTAATGAAATTAATCTGAGTTATTGCTTTACAAATGAGGATCTCCTTGCCGAACGGATTCATAAAGCGGGTTTCGACAAAGATCGCCTCATCAGTTTTGGCGATAGTATAAGGCACGAGTCATGGAATAGAATAATCAAAAATGGAGATGTGGGTCAAGTCAATAACCTTAAGGCTATCTCTGATTCCATCAAGCCGGAAGACATTGCAACTATTATCTACACTTCAGGCTCGACTGGACAACCCAAAGGAGTCATGCTTTCGCATCTAAATATTGTGTCAAATATTAAGTCAATCATCCCACTTTTACCTGTCAACTATAGACATAAGGTAGCAAGTTACTTGCCGCTTAGCCACATTTTTGAACGGATGGTAATCTATACCTATATTACCGTAGGTGCTAATATTTACTTTATTCAGAATCCTAAAGAGATTCTGAAAATTGTTCAGGACGTTAAACCAGACTATATAACTTCAGTGCCTCGTATCCTGGAAAAAATTCATAATGAAATCAATCAGCGGATTAAGAAGAAACCTAAACCTGTAAGGGCTTTGGTTCGCTATGCAATCAAAGCAGGTGAGAAGGAAAGTAAGAATATATGGAATAAATTTACGAACTCCCTAGCTCTCACTTTTATGGATTTTATGGTTTATAGAAGGTGGCGAAAAGTACTCGGTGGACGGATCAAAGGTATAATTGTTGGAGCAGCTGCGATGCCGAAGCATATTGCAAGACTCTATTCTGTCGCAGGTATTCCTATTAAGGAAGGTTATGGCCTCACCGAGACCAGCCCTGTGGTGAGTTTCAATAGATTCGAACCAGGTGGCACAAGATTTGGGTCTGTGGGGATTCCCATTCCTGGTGTCCAAGTGAAGATTGACTCGTTGGATGGAGAGAAAGTGGGGGAGGTACTAGTAAAAGGCGCCAACGTCATGATGGGGTATTACAAGAATCCGGCACTTACAAAGACTAAATTTGATCAAGATGGATGGTTTCACACTGGCGATATTGGATACATGAAAGATAGATTCTTGTACATTTCTGATCGTAAAAAGAATATAATTAAGACTTCCGCGGGTCAGTATATTTTCCCTCAAAAGATTGAAGATGCAATGAGAGCTCATGAAGCTATCGATCAATGCATGGTTATAGGCTTTCAGCGGCCATTCCTAAGTGCGCTTGTTATTCCAGATTTTACTCATCTTAAGGCCTGGTGTAAATCTAAAGGCATTCATTGGACAGCAGAGCTGTACATGATTGAAAATGATAGGGTAAAAGAGTATTACGATCAAGTTGTCACTGAAGTCAATAAAGGTCTTAAGACTTATGAACGGGTAAGAGGATTTCGTCTTTTGGCGGAAGAATGGTCGATAGAAACCGAAGAATACACGCCGACACTCAAGTTTCGTAGAAAGGTAATCCTCGAAAAATATAAGAAAGTGATCGATTCCCTCTACTAGTACTAGCATTATGCCATTCTAATTTTGGCACGCCGTAAGAAAACGGAAACGATGAAATCATTCTTCTTTGGAAGTTATACGGTGATTTTATATGATATCGTAGCATGTTTTTTGGGCGAATACGAACTTCCGTAAACTTCAGTTCGTAACAGGCTATCCGTAGTTTCCTTACGTCATCCTTTGCTATTTCTCATTTCATTTGAAATATCTTCAGGAGACTCACTTCGTTCGTCCTACTTCTATCCTTTTCGCATTTCTTCCTCACCACTTATATACCCTATTTATGTGCTATGCAAGTGATAGCAAACCTACCATTCCTCAGGACCATCAGTTAGCTTCAGTTCTGCAGTTGTATCACGCCGTATTTCCTGAAGTAGATCACTGTGATTACTAAGCTGCATCCCGTAGGAAGGGATCATTTCTTTGATGATATTTTGCCAGCTACTAGACTGTAAATTATCTGGAAACACTTTTTGAAGTAGTTCTAGCATAATGGACACGGATGTACTAGCTCCTGGAGATGCGCCTAATAGAGCGGCTACTGATCCTTTTTGATCGCAAACTATCTCAGTACCAAATTGCAGTTTCCCGCCATCCTTCTCGTCTTTCTTAATAATCTGCACACGTTGCCCTGCAATTTCTACATCCCAATCCTCAATTTTTGCTTCTGGATAGTATTGTTTCAACATTTTGAATCGGTCTTCTTTTGATAATAAGACTTGTTTGACCAAGTACTTTGTCAGGTCAATATTATGATATCCAGCTGCTAAAAGTGGCCAGATGTTGTGCGATTCTACACTTAGAAATAGGTCAAGGTAAGAGCCATTCTTTAGAAATTTAGTACTAAATCCTGCATATGGGCCAAATAGAAGGCACCTTTCTCCATCGATGATTCTAGTGTCAAGATGTGGTACTGACATTGGAGGTGATCCTACATCTGCCTTTCCATATACCTTTGCTTCATGCTTCTTGATGATATCAGGATTGTTGCATCTTAACCATTGACCACTTACAGGAAACCCTCCATATCCTCTCGCCTCAGGAATATCTGTTTTTTCCAGTAATTTCAAAGCCCCGCCACCGGCACCTATGAACACGAAATCGGCAATTGTCTCTTTTTTCGATCGATCGCTAAGTTGCTTTCCTTTAACTCTCCATTTTTTACCTTCTTGCTTGATCGATGTGATTTCACATCCCATTTGCACTTCACAGTTCGAAGAGTTGCCAAGAAAAGCAATCATTCCTTTGGTCAGTTCTCCGAAATTCACATCTGTTCCCAAAGCCATTCTTGTAGCTGCAATTCGCTGATTCTTATCCCTTCCATCCATCATCAATGGTATCCAAGTTTGAATTTCTTCATAATCCTCTGAATAGAGCATGTCCGCAAATAATGGGTTTTTTATCATGGATTGATACCTAGAAGATAGAAAATCTACATTATCAGCTCCCCACACAAAACTCATGTGATCTACATCATTGATAAAGGCCTTATGTGGATTTAGGATTTTGTTCCGTTTCAAGTACGTCCAAAACTGCTTGCTTACTTCGAATTGTTCTCCAATTCGCTCTGCTTTCGCTAGATCTACTTTCCCATTCTTAATAGGTGTGTAGTTTAATTCACAGAATGCGGAATGCCCCGTACCTGCATTATTCCAGGCAGCTGAACTCTCCAAAGCGACCTTATCCATTCTCTCGTAGATCGTTAACTTTGCTTTTGGAAGTAATTTTTGGAGAAAGATTCCTAAGGTAGCACTCATTATGCCTGCTCCCACTAATACTATTTCTTGAGAAGTATTTTCTATATCCATCGTTAAGGTTTTCTTTTTTTGGGTTAAACCCAAATTTAAATATAGTAGTAATACCAATTCTGTTTTAAGGTTTCACTTTATATTCAAGAATTATTAAATCAAGTACAAGGCAGAAAACGCAAGGATAGCCTTAGCTATCATGAGTATTTCTAACGAAGTAATTGCTTTTATAAACTTGAAAATATACGAAATTCTAAAACAGAATTGGTATAATCACGCTAAATCGAGGAAGAAGCTAGATCAGTATTCCAAAACAAACTTTTGGCGTAAGCCGTAAAATATCTCAAATTAGCATTAAAAATTACCGCTAAAATAAATGTATTAATATTAAAACCAGATGGTTATAGAGTAGATGTGCTCTTCACCTTGAAGCGAAATTTATTCGACAACCTTTATTGTTTTGTTGTTGGGTGTGGAATATGCATAGCCTAGATGGCTTACCCCAAAAGGTGATCTTAAGGTAATGACGAAGTGATGACAAGAGGATTGATGCGCCGAAAATAGCCGCCCAAAAAGTGAAAGCACATTTAAAATGGTGGGAGCTTGGGAAGTGAAATTTCAGAAAATTAGAGAATCCGATCGAGCATGTATGTTACCATTTTTATGGTTTCTTTTCTGGAATCAAATTCTCCGCTAGGAGTGTCTGTCAAGGTAGGAAGGTGTTCGAGATAATATTCAGTAGTTAAAGATTGCTCAATTATGTTTGTGGCAAGTGTATTGGGATACACGAATGTTTTATCTATTTCTAGTATGATAGAGCTAAGTGTAGAGATGAGCTTACTGTAGTTTTGGTAGTAACCTTCTTTGCTCAATTTGTCTACATCCTTGGTGTGATAAACCTTGGAAGCATTCTCAACCACGACAGCATGCAATTTCGCTTGATCAACGTAATCAGGAGTTGCAGTTGAGACCAAGGCATTCACCAAGGTATCAATGGCAGTATCTAGTTTTTTACGCGGATCATCAATATTGCGGATATCCATTAGCAACATGAAGTGCATAAAATCCCAGTACCAAGAAACTAAGTAAGTCAGTAATTTGTATTTGTTTTCGAAGTAGCGATAGAGACTTGCTTCACTACTGTTCATTCTAGCTGCAAGTTTCTTGAAGTTTAAATTTTCAAAGCCAATCTCGTCAAAGAGTATTATGGCTTCTCTTATCATGGTTTTACCTAGCGTGGTTTCTAAAGGGTTCCGAAGGTATATACTTTCGTGTATATTTACCGTGATATTTATTTTTGGCATAATAGTAAAATTTCTTTCGTAAAAGTAAAACTATTATTTCAGATAATAGTTTTACTTTTATAAAAAAAGGCTTTCATGAGTAAAACATCTTACTTGCGTCCTATGAGACGGCTGCAAAGATTACTTCAAACCGATAAAAAAGACATATGGCAGGTGTATATATATGCCTTATTGAATGGGTTGGTGAATCTTTCTCTTCCACTAGGTATTCAAGCTATCATCAACCTTATTCAAGGTGGTGAAATGTCAACAAGCTGGGTTGTTCTAGTAGGATTTGTACTTGTGGGGATTGCCTTAACTGGGGTATTTCAATTGCTTCAATTAAGAATTGTGGAAAATATTGCTCAGAAGATTTTCAGCCGAGCTTCATTTGAATTTGCATATAGAATTCCTCGTATTAAGTATAAAGCTTTACATGATTACTATGCACCGGAGCTAGCCAATCGATTCTTTGATACAATTACTATCCAAAAGGGATTATCAAAAATTTTAATAGATTTTTCACTAGCGGCTTTTCAGATTGTTGTTGGTTTGATCGTATTGAGTTTATATCATCCATTTTTTATTGTTTTCGGTGTAATTCTTCTTGCCGTTATTTATTCAATCTTAGTGCTGACTGGGCCCGCAGGATTGAAAACTAGTTTGCAAGAATCTAAGTACAAATACAAAGTAGCCTATTGGTTAGAAGAGATTGCTCGAACTAAGTTGTCCTTTAAGTTGGTTCACAAGCCTGAAATAGCCTTGACTGCAACAGACTCTATGGTGACTAGTTACCTTACTTCGAGAGAAAGCCATTTCCGGGTCCTAATCTATCAATTTCTAAATCTAATTGGTTTCAAGGTCCTGATTGCAGCAGGGTTATTGATAATAGGAAGTATTTTGGTGTTTGAACAACAGATGAATATAGGGCAATTTGTCGCTGCAGAAATCATCATTATATTGATTATTAATAGCGTAGAGAAGTTAATTAAGTCTTTAGATTCTATTTATGATGTTCTTACAGCCCTAGAAAAAATAGGTTATGTGACGGACATGGAGCTAGACAGTGAAGATGGTATTGAAATGGGGAGATCAAAGGTACTAAGCTTAAGCGTTTCAGGAGTTAGTTTCAAGTATCCAGATTCAGAGCAATTAATTCTGAAGGATGTAAACTTTGGTCTCGAAGAGGGCAAGTCCTGTGTGATTATGGGGAGTGCAGGTTCTGGTAAATCGACTTTGCTGACCCTCTTGTCAGGGATTAATGAACCGACAGAGGGTGTCATTAGTTACAATGGACTTGCATTAAATTCTCTAAATTTTAATTCGTTAAGAGATCAAATAGGATTTGCATTAAGTAATAATCAAATATTTTATGGTTCGCTATTTGATAATATTACGATGGGAAGAGAGAGTGTTTCCACCGCTGATGTGATCAATGCGATAGAGATTGTGAATTTGCAGTCTTTCATGGAGTCTTTACCCAACGGTTTAAATACGCAGCTTGATCCGGATGCTAGTAGAATACCTAGATCAGCAGCAAATAAGATTATTTTGGCTCGAGCCATAGTTAGTTCACCCTCACTAATCATTCTTGAGGATCCGCTAGATCACGTTCCAAGGCTTGAAAAAGAGGTTATTATTCAAAAACTGACCAACAAGCAGCAACCGTGGAGTATTCTAGTTACCGCAGTTGACGAACTATGGTCAAAGTATATCGACCAACATTTGGTTATGGACAGTGGAACAATTATTGATAGCAATTTAAATTCAGAAAATCATGCTTAATATAAGTTCGAATAGTATAGCAAGCCGTGTTGATCTAAATAAGTATTCTTCTTGGCAAATGCTAGCGAAAAAACGTGTGGCGAAAGGGCTGATTACAGTCATTGCAGTTATTTTGATATTGATGTTTTTAGCTATGTTTTTGCCTTGGACACAGAACATAAGAAGCAAAGGGTATGTAACAACTTTGCGTCCAGAGCAACGGCCGCAGGCCGTCCAGTCCTTAATAGGCGGTAGAATTGAAAAGTGGTATGTGATGGAAGGACAACATGTAATGGCTGGAGATACGATCCTCAAAATTTCTGAATCCAAGCAAGATTACTTTGATCCGAATCTTCTTGATAATACAGAAAATCAGATTAATGCAAAGGGGGAGTCAATCAAGGCTTACGCCCAAAAAGCAGATAACCTAGATGATCAGTATGCAGCTCTGCAAGGTAGTCAGAAAGTAAAATTGCAGCAGAATGAGATTAAATTAAAGCAAGTAATGCTTAAAATACAGTCGGATAGCCTCGATTTAGTTGCTGTTGAAACGAAGTTAGAAATTGCAAAAAATCAATTGGATCGGATTCAATCGTTGTACGATGATGGAATAAAGTCTTTGACAGATCTTGAGGCAAAGCGACTATCAGTAAGAGAAGCTCAAGCTAAACGTCTTACTTATGTTAATAAGATTAATACACATTTGAATGAATTGACCAACCTGGAAGCTAATCGTGCGGCTATTACCAATGACTACAACGATAAGCTTGCAAAATCACGTTCAGATAAGATGACTGCATTGTCCAATAAGTACGATGCAGGTGCAACTAAAAACAAGCTCGAATCCAGCTATAGTGCTTATGAATTAAGATTGAATAACTACTACATTACTGCTCCAGTTGAAGGTATGGTAACAAAAGCGGTTAAGGGTGGAATCGGTGAACTAATTAAGGAAGGAGAGGATATCATTACGGTAATTCCTACGAGATATGATCTAGCAGTAGAGATGTATGTGGAACCGCGTGATATGCCATTATTAAGAACTGGGCAACTTGTGCGAGTGCAATTTGACGGATGGCCTGCGATAGTATTTAGTGGTTGGCCGAATAGTTCTTATGGGACATTTGCAGGTCAAATTTTTGCAATAGATAATTACATAAGTAAGAACGGAAAATATAGAATTCTGGTAGCAGAAGCGCAGAATGAACTTCAGTGGCCAAAGGAAGTACGAATAGGTGGAGGAGCTAATACAATTACTCTTCTGACTGACGTAAGTGTCGGCTACGAACTCTGGCGTCAATTGAATGGGTTTCCAGCTGATTACTACGATATGGAAAAGGAACAAGATGTAAAGACAAAGGTGCCATTAAGAAAAATCAAGTAGCATGAAATTTTACAGTAGAAAACTGATAAAGCCTGAAAATCTAAACGCCAATAATACCCTTTTCGGAGGTTCACTATTGCGATGGATAGATGAAGAGGCCTGTATCTACACAATGACTCGCTTAAAAAGTCAACATGTTGTGACAAAGTATATGTCTGAGATAGATTTCAAGTCTTCAGCAAAGCAAGGAGACGTAATTGAGCTAGGAATGGAATTGCTATCTGTAGGAAGGACGAGCATGACAATGCGTTGTCTAGTGAGAAATCTTTTCACACAGAAGACCATTATTTCAATTGACAAGATTGTATTTGTGCAAGTTGACGAAAACGAAAAGCCAATGCCACACGGAATTACGGAAGATGATATACGTGCAGAAAAAGAGAGAAATGTATGAGGAAAGTAATCATTGTGTTTGTTTTATGTATTTCGATTAACCTGCTAAATGCTCAAGCGAGTGACATCTTTACTGCGAAAGAATATATGGAAGTTGTGAAGTCCCATCCCATTTTTTCTAAGGCAGAATTACTGATGAGATCTGCTGAATCAGAGAAGCGTATGGCAAAGGGGGGATTTGATCCCAAGCTTGAAGGACAGTGGGATCAAAAACGATATGATGGTAAGAACTATTATGCAGTGGGAGGAGGTAAGCTTAAAGTTCCTACTTGGTTCGGAATTGATCTCGAGGCTGGGTACGATCAATCTAGCGGGATATTTCTAGATAACAGTGATGAGTTACCTGCTAGGGGGCTTTGGAATGCAGGGATCAGTGTTCCGTTGGGAAAGGGTTTTATGATTGATCAAAGAAGAGCTGAGTTGGCGCGGGCTGATATATTATTAGAAGCCACTCTACAGCAGCAGATATTGATGGTCAACGAACTCCTTTATGAGGCGCTAAATGCCTACTTGACTTGGCAACAAGCCTATGCATTCTATGATATTGCCAATGAGGGCGTAGAATTAGCAGAAACAAGATTAGAAGCTGTCATATTGAGTTTCGAAGGTGGTGACAAGCCAGCAATTGATACACTTGAATCATTAATTTCTCTATCAACAAGAAATGCAGAACTACTAAAAGCGGCGCAAGCTCTAGAAAACGCTAGAATTGATTTAGAAAATTACCTTTGGGTAGAAGGCTTTATTCCTCTCGTTCTGGAGGATGGCGTTTCCCCAGAGCCCCTTGACAGAACTCGTTTCGAACAAAATGTACAGGTTCTTAATCTGAAACAAAATGAGTTGATTGCCAATCACCCTGAGATATTGCTCTATGCTTTTAAATTTGATCAGTTAGATATCGATAGGAGATTGGTACGCGAAGACCTGAAACCAGATTTGAGGTTGGATTATAATCCACTTTTAGGCTTGGGAGATAATTCTTTGGTGGGAACTTTTAATCCCACTGATTACAAAGTTGGTGTATCCTTTAGCTATCCTATTATTCAAAGGAAAGAGAGAGGAAAATTACGTCTTATTGATGTAAAAATACAAGATACAGAGATTGATGTAGCTGTAAAGAAGCAGCAAATATTTACCAAAGTAGAAAGTTTTGAAAATAATATCAATCAGGCAGAAAACCAACGTGAGATCTACATCTCGATGGTTGAAGACTACCTTACTTTACTAGGAGCTGAAAGAAGAAAATTCGATATCGGCGAAAGCAGTATTTTTCTATTGAATTCACGAGAACGAAAATATCTAGAAAGTCGATATAAGAGTGTAGAAGCCTCCACGAAAGTGATTAGTAATCGACTGAAATATGTTTTCGTGTTGGGTAGAATGAGAGACCTGATCGAGTAGAGTGGTTCATAAATTAAATCCAACGTACTTAGATAAGTAGAATAATGGATTGGAAAGGTTGCTCGTACTTAATTTGTTAGTCGCTTCTTTTTATTTTTCCCTTTTTTAGTTGTAGGAGCTTGTGATTTTTCACGATTGCGCTAGCTGATGCTGGTCTTTTTGGGACGTGATTGTACGACATTAATTTCCTTCAAACTTACGGATCATCTTTATGTATTATTAGCTGTTTTTAAGAATCCTTTTCGGACTTAGATTGTTCTATTATTAGTACATTCTTAAAACAAAAAATACAAAGATATGAACCTGCTAGGACCCATTTCAGACATTATGAGTACTAATTTATTAACCTTAACGGAGCATTCAACCGTAGAGGATGCTGAGAAAGCATTTAAGGCTAAGCGCATACATCACCTTCCTGTTGTAGAAGGAAGAAAACTTTTAGGTATTGTTAGTAAGAGTGATATTTTGGGTATGACAAATGGAGTGAAGAAGCTAGAGGAAATGCTTGTTGACTGCAAGAATGTAACCAGTGAAATGTCAGTGAATCGAATTATGACCAAGGGAGTTGCAACGCTATCTAGTTCTGACAAGATAAACGTTGCACTAGAAGTGTTCAAAGAGAATTTGTTTCACGCAATTCCAGTCGTAGATGAAGGCGAGTTAGTAGGTATTGTCACCACTTTTGATATTATTAACAAGCTTAGTGCTGATAATGAGGCACATGCTAGTTATGATAAATAATGACATTTTAGTTTTGGAGTGCCGCATAAAATTGTGTTGATAAAAGGATTAGCTTGAGGGATCAGCTACCGATCCTGCAGAGTGAAGTGCGTTAGCGTTTCAATCGAATTATGTATTAATGCATGTTTCGGGTTCAAGGAAGCATGATAGCGGATACGAAGCATCTACAGCGAATGAACGACGGATCTTACTTCAGTAACATTAAGAAGAAAACCAAAACTTGATGTTTCGGCAAGGAAGGATAAATGGAATTTATTTTTTCAGCAGGAATTTATGCGGTGATTCCAGGATTAGGATGAATTTCATGCGAGGTTAGTAATACCAATTCTGTTTTAAGGTTTTACTTTATTTTCAAGAATTATTACATCAATTACAAGGCAGAAAACGCAAGGATATCCTTAGCTATCATGAGTATTTCTAACGAAGTAATTGCTTTTATAAACTTGAAAATATGCGAAATTCTAAAACAGAATTGGTATAATACAAAATTCGATTGAAACGCTAACGCACTTCACTCTGCAGGATCGGTAGCTGATCCCTCAAGCTA
>CALBVQ010000027.1 GCA_937969485.1 uncultured Saprospiraceae bacterium
TTATTTTCAAGAATTATTAAACCCGAATTATGCATTAGGATTTCGTCACGAGAGCGTAAAATGCAAAGAGAATGGGAGCTCAACAGTTCTTTTGAAGCGCAGGCGTGGTCACCATCACGGTGAGTATCAAAAGAGCTGGACGTTCCCATTATCGAAGCAGTTTAATCTCGTAATAGATATCTTAATGCATATTTCGGGTTAAATCAAGTACAAGGCAGAAAACGCAAGGATAGCCTTAGCTATCATGAGTATTTCTAACGAAGCAATTGCTTTTATAAACTTAAAAATCTGCGAAATTCTAAAACAGAATTGGTATTAAATATTAAACCCGAAATATGCATTAGGTTTTCGTCATGAGAGCTTGAAATGCAAAGAGAATGGGAGCTCAACAGTTCTTTTGAAGCGCAGGCGTGGTCACCATCACGGTGAGCATCAAAAGAGCTGGACGTTCCCATTATCGAAGCAGTTTGAGCTCGCAATAGATATCTTAATGCATAATTCGGGTTTAATACTGTTCACTCGCAATATAAAAATATCTACTCATGCGAACACTTTTTTTAGCAGGAAGCTATCATATTTTCAGTACATTTATCATTAATTAGGCATTGGATTGACTTAATTCTCTAGCCCAAGGATAAAAAAATAACTATTTTATGAAAAAATACATAACAAGAAGCAACGTTGGATGGCTGGGAACTATCATAATGTCGATACTAATGGTGCAAAGTATCTATGGTAAATTGATTAATCATCCAGAAGTGGTGGCTAATTTTACGGCAGGTAACATCGAAGAATGGATAACAATAATAGGGATTGGAGAGCTTGTATGCTTAATATTATTTATCATTCCACGTACTATGAAGTTAGGTACGGTGCTACTTGCGGCATACTTTGGAGGAGCGATCATGTTTCACATGAGTCACCCTCTTGCTGAACATCAAGGCTTTACAGGAGCGACTGTGTTTATGCTGCTGTTTTTGGCGATAGCATGGATAAGAGGATTAGAACTAATAGATCTTAATCCTAAAAACGTTAAGGTATAACCAGCTTGGTTACATTAGGTCCATTCCTAGTACAGTAGATGTAAGGAAGAATGGAAGTCCTACCCAAAACCATGCTGGCTTAACTGCTAATAAAAATACAGTAAGGACTAGAGAAACAGCTGAAATAGCCCAGTAAAGTTTTTTAGAATTTTTAGTATCGCTCATTATTGTGGTTTAATTTTCGCTGCAAAAGTAATTGTTTGTGTCAAAGCATACAATTTTTAGTATAAAATAAAGTTGACTTAAAAGCGCTTAGGTTGTATCTTAGTCGCAAATACATTAATACTCAAGGTTTTGTTATGAATAGACAAAAAATTATTAAGGATCGAGATGCATATCTGGGTCAATTAAAGCAGGAGCTGAAAGAAAGATTTCCTGATGCCTTGGATTTTTATTCGAAAGAGGAAAATCTTCAAGTTGTAGACACAGCGAATTGGCCTGCCAATAAAAATTCTAGAAAGGGGCTTACGCCCAAAAAAGGGATTATTACAGATACTGAGTTACGACATCTTTTAAGAAGAGTGTTTCCGGGTTTTAGTGGAGAACAATTCAATTACTTTCAGGGAAAAACCAGAGAAGAAATTGTTGCAGAACTAGTAACTGAAGAAGTTCTTGCTGATCCTGTGAATGACTACAGTGCTGATGACCCAGATGTAGGTCTTGGTGAATCATTTGCCGATGCTGGATATAGTCAAAATTTTACAGGAGATAGAGTTGTTGCTCTAAAGAGCATGTTTATCGATAATTTGAAGAAATCTTCAACTTCTATGCACAGCACGATGTGGTTATTTTGGCATAATCATTTGGTGACAGAGATGTTTGGAGTCTTCGATGGTAGGATGTGTTACAAATATTTGAAACTCTTGCATGATTACTCTTTCGGTAATTTTAAAGAGTTAATGTACCGTATTACGATAGATCCATCCATGCTTATTTACTTGAATGGTATTGTAAATAATAAGGTAGCACCTGATGAAAACTACGGTCGAGAACTTCAAGAGTTGTTTACAATAGGTAAAGGGCCTGATGCGAATTATACGGAAGGTGATGTTCAAGCTGCAGCTAGAGTATTAACCGGATGGAATATCAACTGGAATGAAGGGACACATACATTTTATGAATGGGATCACGAGACAGCCGATAAGCAATTTTCCGAGTTTTATGGGAATAAGGTAATTCAAGGAAAGTCAGGTCAAGCAGGACAAGAGGAGTTGCAGGAGATGATTGATATGATCTTTGAGACCAATGAAGTTGCTGCATTTATCGTGAGGCAGTTGTATACATTTTTTGTGTTTGCCACAATTGACGATTGGGCTGAAGACAATATTATTCAACCTCTTGCACAGACATTAAGAGACAATGACTTTACAATCAAGCCTGTCATTGAACAGTTGCTGTTAAGCGATCACTTTTACGATGAAGTAAATTATGGTGCAATAATCAAGACTCCCATCGATATCTTAATCGGTTGGTGGAGAGGAATGGATGTCAAACCTCCATTTGATGAGGATGAAGAAATAATCGATAAAGGTCTCGTGAATAGAAGTATAATGTGGTCTATGAGTAATTGGGGAATGCATCTTGGTGATCCACCAAATGTCGCTGGATGGCCGGCATACTATCAAACACCTACTTTCGATAAGACCTGGGTAACAACTAATACGATTGTAAGACGGATTCAATATGTTGATGCATTTCTGTACTGGGGATTCTGGTATAAGGATGGAGGAAAGGTAGAGGTTGATATTTTAGAATTTGCTAAATCTCTGAATAATCCTGGTGATCCGCTAGCGCTAATTCGAGAGGTTGAAGATTTGTTTTTTGGAATGGCAATTGATGATGAAGTGAGAAACAGTGTAAAACTCATTTTACTATCAGGACAATCTGAAGATTTTTATTGGACTAATGCATGGAATTCATGGATAGCCGACGAAGAAGATGAAGGTGCTAAAGCGATTGTTTTCAATCGTTTGCGTGCAGCACTTCAACGATTATTTAACCTATCAGAATTCCAACTGAAGTAAAACCTAATATCATGCGTAGAAGAAAATTTTTAAAGAATACAGCGTCGGGTTTAGTTTTACCCACAATAGCAGGTGGCATTGGATTCAAGACACTTGAAATGACGAATATAGCCCAAGCTTTGCAAATGGCTAATGAATCAGACAAGGTGATTGTAATGATTAACCTTTCAGGTGGAAACGATGGACTAAACACAGTTATTCCGCTTGATCAAATGAGTAGCTTGTCTAATGCAAGAAGTAATGTACTCATTCAAGAGAGTCATATTTTGAAATTGGATGGTACAGATGTGGGATTACACCCTGCAATGACCGAGATGAAAGAGATGTATGATGAAGGAAAATTGTCTATAGTTCAGAATGTAGGATATCCTAACCCTGACTTCTCTCACTTTCGTTCGACAGACATTTGGATGAGTGGTTCAGGTTCAGATCAGATAATATCAAGTGGTTGGACAGGTAGATATCTTGAAGATGCTCATCCTGAGTATCCAGGTGAATACCCCAATGAAGATAACCCGCATCCGTTAGCTATTGAAATAGGTTGGAATAGTTCAATGTTATTTCAAGGTGCGGCCAACAATATGGGAATGGTAATTAATGACCCTGAATATTTTTATGAATTAATAGAAGAATCAAATCCTCCCGTTCCTAACACTAAAGCGGGAAATCGGCTAGAATATGTGCGACTCGTTGCAAAGCAGTCACAAGTTTATGGACAGCTTGTAAAACAGGCAGCTGAGAATGTGCCTTCCCAAGGCCCTTATCCAGAAAATAACTGGTTGGCAGAGCAGCTAAAAATTGTTGCTAGATTGATTGCTGGAGGGATGAAGACGAAATTGTACTTGGTAGAATTTGGTGGATTTGACACGCACGATAGTCAAGTGGAAGCTGGGAATCATTCAGAAGGTCAGCATGCTTATTTATTGAAAAGTGTGAGTTCAGCGATCAAGGCATTTTCGGATGATTTAGAAGGGTTGAGCGTAGATGATAAAGTTATAGGAATGACGTTTTCTGAATTTGGAAGAAGAGTGTTAAGTAATGCTTCAGGAGGAACCGATCATGGAACGTCAGCTCCTTTGTTCTTATTTGGTAGTAATGTCAACGGAGGCGTAATAGGTAATAATCCTATCATCCCGAATAATGTTGATTACTGGTATAATATGGATATGGAATATGATTTTAGACAGGTATATTCCACACTTTTCGCACAATGGCTTTGTGTGCCTGATGATAAGGTAGAGCAAATCATGTTTGAAGAGTTTGAGCACTTACCTTTCGTGAAAAATTCTCCATGTGGCTTTGTTGACAATAAGGAACATGTGGTTCATGGGACTCAGCTGATCAAGGTATTCCCTAATCCTGTAGGAGATTATGCTCAAATAGAATTTGTCAGTCATGGGGAAATGGTCTACATTGAAATCTATTCAATGGATGGTAAGCGCGTCGCGACACCTCTGAGAGGAAACTACTCGACTGGTTCTCATGTCGCAGGTTTTTCTGTTAGTAACTTACCTTCAGGTTCATATTATGTAAAATACAGGTCGGGTACTTCGGTGCAATCGGCTAAATTGCTAAAAATGTAGCAAACGAATTTTGTTACCTTAATAAATAAGAAAGAGCTACAACTGTGGCTCTTTTTTTTGTGCCCTTCTTAGTTTTACAGCATATTTCCTAAATTCTTGCAGCATGTCTTTGGCAAATTTTAGTGGTTAATGCTTAAAAATTCTAACTTTAAAAACCTATGAAACAAAGTCTTACAGTTGCCATGATTCAAATGTCAAGTGTTCTTCTCCAAAGAGAAGCCACGATTGATAAAATGGTCCATTTTATTGAAGAGGCTTCTGAAAAGGGAGCAGAATTATGTGTTTTTGGTGAATCTATATTACCTGGCTATCCGTTTTGGATTGAAAATACAGAAGGTGCAAAGTTCAATAATAAGGTTCAGAAAGAAATTCATGCTGCTTATATTAAATCCGCTATCCAGCCTGAAAATGGAGACTTGATCCGACTGCAGAAAATTGCTAAAAGTAAGAACGTTGGACTTGTATTCGGTTCTATGGAAAGAGCTGTTGATAGGGGTGGGCACAGTTTGTATTGTTCCATGATCTACATAGATTCAAATGGGGAATTTAGGAATTCACATAGGAAGCTAATGCCTACCTATGAAGAGAGATTAAGCTGGTCACCTGGAGATGGACATGGATTGAATGTTTTCCCAGTAGGCCCTTTTACCATGGGAGGATTGAATTGCTGGGAAAATTGGATGCCTCTTGCTCGTACGGCCTTGTACGGACAAGGTGAGAATTTACATATCGCAATTTGGCCAGGAAATGTTAGAAACACAGACTTAATTACACCATTTATTGCCCAAGAGGGTAGAAGCTTTGTTATAAGTGTCTGTGGACTTATGTCCAAAGATGATATACCTCAAGACTTTCCTTATGCTGATGTTTTTCGAGAGAATGCGCCTGCTATGATGGCCAACGGAGGAAGTTGTATTGCTGCGCCGGATGGTTCATGGCTGGTTGAACCTGTCAAGGATGAGGAAGGTGTCATCATTGCTGAATTGGATTTCAATAAGGTCCTTGAAGAACGACACAATTTTGATCCAGTGGGACATTATTCTCGCCCAGATGTATTCCAACTCAAAGTAAATAAGAGACGACAAAGTGGCTTTCAGTATGAGGACTGATTGAATATGATGCAGGTAATTTAGATCAGCACTAAATGGTGTTGCATGTGCTCTTTTCGTTTTTTGGCTGCAAGCCCACAGTACCCATTTGTCCTTCACAAGAATTCATGCGTAGATTGAATAGGACTAAATCTATACTTCCCCTGCAATTGCTTCTGATACGTTGATAATGTGATTTCCTATTGTTTCTAAAGCCACAAATATATCTTTGTAATAGAAAGCTGACTGAGTATTGTAATCTTCGTCTCCTATCCGATCAAGGTTGTGGTCTCTCAAGGTTTTACGGTATTTGTTGATTTGTTTTTCAATATCGTATGCTTCCGTCAAATCCACTTTCTTGTATTCTCCATTAAGATTCTGAATCATGATCTCAAATCCATGGTCTATATATGTAATCATGCTATTGATGTGGTCTCGTTGATCAGGTGTGAAATAAGATTTTGATTCTATTTTCTGTTCTATTGTCTTTGAAATCTGGAAGTATACATCACCTATCCGCTCTAGGTCATTGCATATATTTAAACACGTTCGAAGTATAATACTGGTTTGAGGAGTAATTTCCTTATTCGAAAGTTTGGTCACATAGTTAGTGATTTCCTCTTCCATCGTATCTGTAATCTTCTCGTACTTCTTAATTTTCTTTATTAGCTTTTTCTGAGCTTTACCATTCGTCTCATTAACTAAGTCTTTAGCAAAAGTTGACATTCTTGTAACGACAGAACCGAAATGAGCTGTTTCCTTCTGTAAACCGTCTATCGCTAATTCTGGAGTCAGTGCTGCTGTGCCTATATACTTTAGACGAGTAGATTCGTCTTCGTCCTCTAAAGATGCAGGAACTGTTATGATGGCAATTCTTACAAGTAAATTAACAAAGCCTATCAGAAGCAGCACATTCAATAAATTGAACAATGTGTGAAATGAACTAAGCCCGAAAACCATCGATGCATTGTCAGTGTACGGATCATTTTGACCCATAACCTCCATTACGAAATATTTAATCCAAGGAAGTATCACTGGCATTAAAATAACCATCCAAGTCACCCCTACAATGTTGAAAAGTGAATGAATTCTTGCTGATCTCTTAGCATTAGTATTTCCTACTAGCGATGCTATCTCTGCTGTAATTGTCGTTCCTATGTTTTCCCCAAGAATCATGGCTACAGCAATCTCAAATGGAAGCCAACCTTGAGTACATAAAATTATCGTTACCGCCATTGCAGCAGAAGAAGACTGAACAATTATGGTAACTAAAGCTCCTACAAAAACAAAGAATACTCGCGATAAGAATCCATAATCGGCGAAATTTTTCAAGAAACTTAGCGCTTCAGGATTGGCTCTTAAATCAGGCACTGAATCCTTTAAAAAACTCAATCCCAAAAATAGAATCGCAAATCCAATAATGAATTCTCCCCAATATTTTAATTTGATTCTGCCACTAAGTAACATAGGTACACCAAACGCAAACAACGGAAGCGATAACGCACTTAAAGAAAACTTTACCGTGTCTTTATCAGCTGAAAATAAGGCTGCTAATCCTGCAATGATCCATCCAGTAATTGTAGTTCCTATATTAGCCCCCATCATGACACCCGCTGATTCAGTTAACGTCAATAATCCTGCATTTACAAAACTTACTGTCATAACAGTAGTAGCTGAAGACGATTGTACTAAACTTGTGGTAAGAAAACCAGTGAACACACCCAAAAAGCGGTTCTTGGTCATAGTCCTTAAAATATTTCTCAATTGTGCTCCGGCAGCTCGCTGAACTCCATCACTCATCATCTTCATTCCATAAATGAAAAATGCAAGAGCTCCTACTATCTTAAATATGCCGAATACCACAGCCATGGGATCATTTTTTGTACTGCAAATATAATTGTCGCAATGTTAATTCAATGTTATGAAACTTCTAAGGTAAATACCTTCTTTTTTTTTATTTTTTAAGTATTATGAAATGTAAGCGGTAGAACGTTTGATTCTAGTTCTACATTTTTTCTCACTACGGAGCATGACTTTTCCTATGAAGTTTACTTACTTTACCACGTGGACAATAAAACTTGCATACTATATTTCGGTCGATCGGCTCGTGAAGAGCTGACAAGCAAGCAACTTACTAAGAGCAAGAGGGCAAGTTTACAACTCATTAAAAAGTTGCAAAAGCTTACGATCTCTAAAATCAAGAATTCTGGTCTCCCCTTCGTTATACACAATGAAAATCTCCAAGTGGGGTATTCATTCGGTGAAAAGTTGACTAATGCTATCAGCATGTGCTTCCAGAATTACGAAAATGTAGTCGTTGTAGGCTATGATTGTCCTCTGCTCACTAAACTTGATTTAATTGCTGCTAAGGAGAGCCTAGTTGATGGCATTAATGTCGTAGGTGCTGACGAAAATGGTGGTGCATATCTCATAGGACTTACCAGAGATTGTTGGAATCCTGAGTGCTTTCAGCAACTTGCTTGGAAGTCAAATTCTCTTTACTCTGACTTAATTTCAGTTTACTTCAAAAACGTGAGCCTACGGATTAGTCAATCTAAGATTGATGTTAATTCCACCCAAGACCTTTTCTCATTAGTTGCGACTAGTCACTTGAAAGGCTACATATTAGCCTTACTAAATTTGGCGCAAGTAGCTATTGTAAGGAGCACAAATCGGACGATAATTAGCAGTCGCGGCGTATTCCCTGATCTCCAGTTCCGCGGCCCGCCCATATTGTAGATTTTTCCTGCAATCCATACTTCACATTTACTCGTAAGTATCCCTATTAATCTGTTTTGTCAGATTTTGTCGTGATATAAATAATTTAACTATATGAGGTTTTTTTACTTGCTACTTTGCGTAGTGTTATCCTTTTTGGGTCAAGCCCAAAATTCAATTGTTTCTGGTGTTGTACAGTTTTCCGGTGAACCCATTATTGGTGCTGCTGTGGTAAATCTCTCGGATGGTAATGGTACAATCACAGATCTTAACGGTGAATTCTCTATCGCTGCGGCCGAGAATGAGACCTTGCAGATTTCTTTTTTGGGTTTTAAAACCCAAAAAATAATACTTAACTCCTCAACTAATTATAACATCGAGTTGATTTCTGATTATTTATTATTTGATGAAGTGGTAGTGACTGCATTGGGACTTGAACGTGAATCCAAAAGCCTTGGTTATAGCGTTGAAAAACTCTCATCTAGTGAAATCGATGAAGTGCAATCAGTGAATTTTCTCGACAATCTAGGTGGAAAGCTAGCTGGTGTAACTGTCAATCAAGGTGCTACAGGTGTGGGCTCCTCTTCCGTTATTTCAATCCGAGGAGAATCCTCTTTTACCAATAATAATCCCTTGTTCGTTGTTGATGGGATACCTGTTAATAACAATACGACCTTTAACGTAACTAACGAACAAGCCGCAGGTTTCCAAGAAGTAGATTTCGGAAATGGCGCAATGGATATTAATCCTGCAGACATCGAATCTGTTTCCGTTCTCAAAGGGCCTGGTGCGGCTGCTCTTTACGGAACTCGCGCTTCAAATGGTGTTATCATCATTAATACTAAAGATGGATCTAAGTCCAAAGGTATTGGTGTTTCATTTAATTCTTCTGTAACAATCGATCGTGCTTTTCAATTACCGGAATTTCAAAATACCTACGGTCAAGGTAATAGTGGTCAATTCGAATTCGTGGACGGTCTTGGTGGAGGAATTAATGACAATATCACGTATTCTTATGGCCCCCAACTTGATCAGGGAACCAACATTCCACAGTTTGATAGTCCAGTCACGTTAGCTAATGGAGATGTCGTTCGTGGTGGTGATGTGGCTGTTCACGGTGGATTACCTATCACTCCGTCTCCTTGGGTTTCTAATCCCAACAACCTAAGAGATTTCTACCAGACAGGAAATACCCTGACAAACAATCTTTCCTTCGGTTCAGCATTTGACAGGGGAAATTTCAGAGTATCATTCACCGATATGCAAAGTGAGTCAATTATACCTGGAGTAAATTACGACAGGCGAAACCTAGCGGCAAGATTTAAATTTGCTCCCACAGACAGATTACAATTCAATACATCTATAAACTATATCAATTCATCGAGTGACAATCGACCAGCTAGTGGTTATGGATCAGAGAACATAAACTACTCTCTTGTAGCTTGGTTAGGAAGACAATCCAATCTCAATTCTTTAAGAGATTATTGGCAACCTGGACTTGAAGGAACCCAGCAGTATTCCTTTAATTACACGTTTTTTGATAATCCATATTTCATACTATTAGAGAATAGAAACACCTTGAATAGAAATAGAGTATTTGGCAACCTCTCGGCTTCATACAAGTTTACAGACAATCTCTCCCTTGTTTTACGAAGTGGCCTTGACAATAGTGCAGAGCTGCGTACATTCCGTAGAGCTTTTAGCTCCAATCGATTTAGAAATGGGGCCTATGCGGAGCATAATGTAAATTTCAGAGAAGTAAATACTGACGCATTATTAAACTATAGCACTAGCTTAGGTAAAATAGCAGTTGATATTGCCGTGGGTGCAAACAGACTCGATCAATTTGCTTCAACTCTGCAGACACAAACAACATCTTTAGCTCAACCTGGAATTTTTTCACTTAATAATGCAGCTTCTCCTCTCGAGGTATTTGACTTTAAGTCTCGAAAGAGAATTAATAGTGCATATGGTTTATTAAAGATTTCCTACGATGATTGGCTTTATGCCGATATTACAGGAAGAAACGATTGGTCAAGTGCTCTTGCAACACCAACATCAGTTGAAAATACCGCTTTCTTCTATCCTTCTGTTTCTTTAAGTGCTGTTGTTAGTAATGCAATTAATTTACCTGAAATTATATCTTTTGCAAAAGTGCGAGCAAGCTATGCGGCTGTTGGAAATGATACGAATCCGTATGAAACCAGCGGTATTTTCCTCGCTTCAACTCCAGTTTATGGACAACCAAGCTTTACCGATCAAACAAGCATATCGAACGCTAACCTGATTCCTGAACGTACTTCAGCAATCGAACTCGGCACTGATCTTAGGTTCGCAGACGACAGAATAGGTATCGACTTTACCTATTACTCCGGAAGAACTACCAATCAAATCCTTTCACTTCCCATCGCAGCTTCAACCGGTTACACCCAGAGAATTCTTAACGGAGGTGAAGTTTCTAATCAAGGAATTGAGCTATTGCTAAATGTTAATCCTATCAGAAAAAGAGATCTGAAATGGTATGTATCTGCAAACTTTAGTAGAAATGTAGCAAGAGTTACGTCTCTTCCTGAGCAGGCCGATCAAATCACTTTAGCCTATTCAAGAGTGTATGACAATCCGAATCAAACAGTTTATTTCATTGTCGGTGAAGGGGATAGAATCGGAGATTTGTGGGGAACTGGCTATCTCAAGAATGACGACGGAGACTTTGTAATCGGTGATGATGGAAGATATATTATCGATAACGAATTGAAGAAACTAGGAAATTACAACCCGGATTTTATCATGGGAATATCGAATCGAGTACAATGGAAAAATCTCAGTGTAGGATTAGTTCTTGACTGGAGACAAGGAGGTGAGTTGGTGTCAAGAACACAAGCTTTAGCTGGGGTTGCCGGCCAACTGAAAGAGACTGAAAATAGACCAGACGCAGGTATTGTTGCTCAAGGAGTAACTGCCGATGGTGCGGTCAACACAACTCCTATATCAGCAGAGGCTTACTATAGGCAGTTTTACGATAGAAATCACGAAGAGAATAATACCTACGATGCTAGTTATTTGAAAATTAGAGAAGTAAGCTTAACATATCGATTTACACAAGTTAAGAGCTTAGAAAACTTAAGTGTGAGTTTGATAGGCCGAAATTTATACGCTTTCTCAAGTATTCCACATTTCGATCCTGAACAGATTGCTGTTCAAGGTAATGGTTTCATAAGAGGTGTCGAAGATATGTCTTATGCCACTACAAGAAGCTGGGGAGTGAGTTTAAATCTTGATTTTTAACTATTAATAAGTAACGAAAATGATTAATATAAAAAATATACTCATGCTATTTCTTACCGTATTAATGGTAGGATCTTGTACAATGGATTTCAGAGAAATCAACACGAATAATAATTCACCTATTGATGTACAACCGAGTTTTTTACTTAGAAATGTGATTTGGGACTACAATGAGAACATGTCATATGAAGGATTTGTGTCGGGTGGTTTATTAAGTCAACACTTCACAGCCGTTGATTTTAACCTATTTGATAGACATAGTTTGTTAGAACCTCAATTTGGAGGTAATCCGTGGCCTTTCATCTATCGAAATTTGAGAAATAATGAAATCATATTAGATAAGGCGTTGGCTAATCCTACTTTCGCGGTGTACGAGGGGCCAGCTCGAATTCTAAAAGCATATATGGCTGCAGAATTGACGGATATATTTGGCAAAGTTCCATACAGTGAAGCGCTGAATGGGAAAGAGGGAAATCTGACCCCAGCTTACGATAAACAAGAAGATATTTACTTAGCTGTAGGAGGGATAATTGACAATTTGAAGAAAGCGAAAGCAGCTATAGATTCGTACCAAGGCAGTATTCCATTAGAAGGAGATATCATATATGGCGGTGAATTGGCCAAATGGAGAAAATTAGCTAACTCACTATTGATAAAGGCCTATATCAGGATTTCTGCCATAGAAGACGTCGGCAATAATATTCAAGACATAGTCGATGAAGGAGATTTTATTGAATTAGCTGAAGACAATGCAACTTTTGACTTTACGAATGGAGAACCGAATAATTTCAGACTAGCAACTGCGCGAGCAGGTGACTTCAATATTTATGTGATGTCTTTAACTAGTGAAGAAATCTTGAAAGGTTATGTCGACCCTAGGGCAACTCGATTTTTTAGACCAACAGGAAATTCAACCAGTGCGTATAAAGGATTACTAAATGGCCCTGATGCCTCAGAAACAACAATATCTATAGCAGATTATTCGCTTGCAGGCACTATATTCAGAGAGAACACTGGAGACTTGGACGCAAACATCATGACCTCTTGGGAAACTAATCTTCTTTTGGCGGAAGCCACTATTAAAGGATACATCACAGGTGATGCGGCTGAATATTACAACACAGGAGTCGAGCAATCATTTGCCTACTGGGGAGTAGAAATGCCAGTTATTTACCTGACAACTGGCCCTGCTGCATTTACAGAAATGGATGCAATCGAGAAAATAATTACCCAGAAATGGATATCCTCCTATGTTAAGGGATTCGAAGGATGGATCGAATACCGAAGAACGGGATTTCCCGCATTGAAGACCGTTGCAGCAAGCCTTAACGATGATCTCATCCCCGTAAAAATGCCATATCCTACAGATGAGGCGGCACTAAATAGCGAGTCATTCAACGATGCAACATTATTAATGGGAGGGAATTCTATAAATTCACCTGTTTGGTGGGATGTTGATTAATGGATAATATTCAAATATATCAATGGATTTTGGTGGGCTTGTCCAGTATTGTGATGCTTTTCATCGCACCACGAGCGCACACTATTGCTGACTTTTTTAAAGGTCAACAGAAAGATCAGTCTCCGAATTTTTTCATTCTCACAAGTAGTCTCGTCATCAGTTGGCTGTTTGCAAAATCGATTACCAACGCTGCTAACTTGGGTATGAGTTTTGGGATGGTAGGTGGAATTGCGTATGCGGCCTATTACCTGTCTTTTATTGTGGCTGGACTTGTGATTTATCAACTTCGCGTAAAAGGCGGATTTCAATCTATACATGATTTTCTTGAAACGCGCTTTGGAAAAGGGGCATTAATTGTCTTTTCGGTGCTCATTGCCTTCCGCCTTTTCAATGAAATATGGTCCAATACTATGGTAATAGGCTCTTATTTTGGAGAACAGGGCACTTCCATGTATTACATCTCAATCCTTGTATTTACAATACTTACCTTACTATATTCTATGAAAGGTGGGATGAGTAGTTCTTTGTTTACAGACCTTATCCAAATGATCTTTTTCGGACTTTTAATCACTGTGATTCTGTCTGTTATTATCCCCAAAACCGAAGGGGGAATTATTGCTATTGTTTCTACTGGCGAATGGAAGTGGAGTATGGGGGTTAATCTCTTGCTGGTTGCAGTTGTTCAGTCTTTTAGTTATCCTTTTCACGACCCTGTCATGACAGATCGTGGATTCATTTCTCCAGTGAGAACAACGTTGAAAAGTTTTATGTGGGCAGGGTTGATAGGTGGAATATGTATCGTGTTGTTTAGTTGGGTCGGTGTCTACGGAAAGATGAATGGATTGTCTGGAGAAGCGCCGGTACAAGTTTCTAAGCTGCTTGGTATTGGTATGATGTTGATGATTAATTTCATTATGATCACTTCTGCTGCAAGTACACTAGACTCTACTTTTTCCAGCTTTTCTAAGTTGGCAGTACTTGATCTCAAACTAATTAAGCAACCTTCTGTTTCGAAGGGGAGAATTATTATGGCACTTCTGACTCTGGTAGGAACGATTCCCATTTTTATGAACCCTGAGATTCTTTCCGCAACAACGATCAGCGGCACAATGGTGATAGGATTAGCGCCGATATTCTTATGTTGGAAATTGAAAGTACCACGAATTTCATTTTATTTATCGATCGCAGTTGGGTTAATAAGTGGGTTAGTTCTCGTGTTCAAACTACTACCAGAGAGTTTATATTTTACAAGTGGCAAGTATGCGGACCTATTAACCGTCAATATCGTAGGAACAATTGCCTGTTTTGTAGTTTACTTTATTCCCGTAATTTTACAGAAATCTAGATATGCCGAAGACGCTTAACATAGGAAATATTGACCGACCGATCTTCGTGTTTGGAGGAGTGTACGGAAATTTGGAGGCATTGAGGGCTGTAAAAGTGCTTGCTGAAAAACAGGGCTTTCGCCCAAAAGATGTAATCTGTACAGGTGACATTGTTGCATACTGTGCGAATCCAGTGGAGTGTATCGACTTTGTCGCAGAGTGGGGGATTCACTGTATAGCGGGGAATGTTGAGCTTAATCTTCGTGGTGAGGCAGATGATTGTGGGTGCAATTTCAACGAAGGAAGTCGCTGTGATGTCTTAAGCCGTCAGTGGTATCCGTTTGTTAAGAACAGCGTAACCGAAGCCAATAAGAAGTATATTAATCAGTTACCTGAGTTTTTACAATTTAAATTTTATGGAAAAGCGACAACAGTCGTGCACGGCTCGTTTCACAATACCTCAGAGTTTCTTTTTCAGTCTTCAGCAGATGAGATTTTTGATCGTAATTTTGAAGATTCATTAAGTGAGATCATTCTTGCTGGACACTGCGGATTGCCTTTTGAAAGAATAACAGATAAGGGATATTGGTTCAATGCAGGAGTGATAGGTATGCCTGCTAATGATGGGACTGCGCGCACGTGGTGTGGGATTTTGGGTTTAACCCAAAAGAAGCCACATTTTAGCTTTTTAGAAATTCATTACGATTTCGAGGCTGCTTCCTACGCTATGTTGCAAGCTGGTTTGCCTAAGCCTTATGCTAAAACTTTGATGTCGGGATTATGGGATAATTGTGAGATTCTGCCACAAGAAGAAACGGAAAATCAAGGAGTTTCCCTAGACTTGGCAGTGAGTGTCAATCAATAGGAGTGTAACTTTTTTCATTTCAAGGCAAGTTGGGTAAAAAATACATTAAGTGAAATAAGTGGAGACTTAGGGTTTATCCATAACTTAGATTCAAAATTAAATACGATGCTGGAAATGAGGCCAACTTGCGAGCAGTGTAACAAAGCACTTCCGCCATTCAGTGAGGAAGCTATGATCTGCAGTTTTGAATGTACATTCTGTGTAGAATGTGTAGAAAATGTCTTTATGTCTGTCTGTCCCAATTGTGGTGGAGATTTTCATAAACGACCAACACGTTCGGCGGAACTTCTTGTAAAGTATCCAGCATCAGAGGTCATAGTTTTCAAACCTAAAATCATTCCACCTAATGAGTAGTAATAATGAAAATACCACGGCTGAAAATATAGCCACTCAATTCCGACAGTTTTACTTTGGAGGTAACTGGACGTTCGTGAATTTAAGAGATACTCTTGCAGATGTTGATTACCGTATGGCACTTGCTAAGGTGAGAGACTTTAATACGATTGCAACTTTAACTTTTCATATTCATTATTATGCAGACGGTGTGATGGATGTGCTAAAAGGAGGGCCACTGGAGATAAAAGATAAGTTTAGTTTCGATCATCCGCCGATTCATTTCGAGAAGGACTGGGTGATGTTGCAAGAAGGGGTGTGGAAGAAAGGGGAAGAATTCTGTAAGTTGATCGAGAAGCTCGACGATAAGAGATTGAATGAAGATATAGATAAGCCGGTGTATGGATCGCTCTATAGGAACTTAAGTGGGATTATAGAACATGGCCATTACCACCTTGGGCAAATCGTTCTGTTAAAGCGAATGATTTCAGCACGAGCTATAGGGAAGTAATTGTAATATAGGGTACATTTAGAAAGTGTCTTTTAAGTACTTATTGTGGCGATTTATTACTTATTTGCCATAATTTTGTCTAAT
>CALBVQ010000028.1 GCA_937969485.1 uncultured Saprospiraceae bacterium
ATAATAGTATGATTTGATAGTCGATCTGAAATATCTTCATTCCCGTATCACAAGTTTTCTACAGATTGATGGATTTGTTCATAATAATAACGAATATATTCATTAACTCCATTTCGTAAATCTATTCCCCCATCGGGATTTTCAATGTATAGAAATTCTTTTTTTGTTTTCAAAAAAGTCTCTTATGTCTATAATACAATAGAAATTGATCATATGATGGATCAAAAACAAATTCTATGTTTCCTTGTTGATTTTGCTTGTCTCTTTACTCTTGCCGCATAATAATACCGAAAATTCCAAAACAGAATTGGTATTAGTCACATCCAACATCGTTGACACCGTGTTGAAGAGCTTAAATACTTGACAACCCTAGAACTGAAAAACGCGGCTCCTTTTTGCTACCTTTGAATCAATGAATGCAAGCCTCTTCCAAACAATTCAATCCTCATTGAAAGGTACGTTAAATTATGATGCAACCTCTCTTGCAATCTATGCTACAGATGCCTCCGTGTACCGTGAAAGCCCCATCGCAGTATGTATACCTGAAGACGAAAAAGACATTGTCAAACTCATAAAATTTGCTAAAAAACATGAGTTAAGCATCATCCCTAGAGGAGCAGGGACTTCACTTGCTGGACAATGTGTAGGAAACGGAATTGTAATGGACACCTCTCTCATGAATGAGATAATCCACTTTGACAAGGAAGCTAAAACAGTTACCGTCCAGCCTGGATTGATACGAGATGAATTGAATCGTTTCCTTTTTCAACATGACTTGTTCTTTTCACCTATTACCTCCACCTCAAACCGCGCAACCATTGGCGGTATGGTGGGAAATAATTCAAGCGGGACAACTTCTATTAAATATGGTGTAACAAGAGATAAGATAGTCTCATTGAAAGCTATTCTTCACGATGGAAGTATAGTCGAATTCACATCACTGACCGAAAATTCCTTCGAGGAAAAACTAAAACTCACGTCGTTGGAAGGTGATATTTATCGCTTCTTCCAAGATAAACTAGGCACCTCTCAAATTCGCGAAAATATATCCGCTGAATTTCCTAATCTAGACATTCATCGAAGAAATACGGGTTATGCAATTGATGAATTAGCTAGAATGAAGCCTTGGGCTAAGGATGGAAGTCCTTTCAACTTGTCGAAACTCATTGCAGGCTCTGAAGGTACCCTGTGCGTAATTACTGAAATCACCATTACGCTTGATCCTCTTCAACCACCCCTAGCAACCGTAGTTGCGACCCATTGCAAATCAATCAAAGATTCACTACTCGCTACCAAAATAGCCATGAATTTCCAACCATACAAGTGTGAATTGATGGACAAGATCATCCTTGATTGTACGAAAGGAAATACTGAGCAAACAGCTAATCGTTTCTTCATTAATGGAGATCCTGCTGCTGTTCTTATGACTGAATTTCGGTCTCATGACAAGTCCATGCTAGAGATACAAGTGGCTAAATTTTGCGCTTCCGTTGATGAAGCTGGCTTGACTTTTCACAATGCCTTGATTCACGACGAAGATTGTACTAAGGTATGGAGGCTACGCAGTGCAGGTCTTGGCCTTTTGGCCAATATTCCTGGTGACAAGAAAGCAGTAGCGTGCGTCGAAGACACTGCCGTTTCTCTTAATGACCTACCTGAATACATTCAAGAATTTACAGAATTGATGGAAGCTTATGACCAGCGAGCAGTATACTATGCACACGCTGGTGCTGGTGAACTTCACCTCCGTCCTATTCTTAATTTGAAAGAAAAAGCGGATCGTGAATTATTCTATAAGATCACCAAGGACACTGCCCATCTAGTAAAAAAATACAAAGGTGCACTAAGCGGAGAGCATGGCGACGGTAGGGTCCGCGCTCCTTTCATCCCCATTATGATTGGCGACAAGAATTACGAGCTACTCAGGAAAATCAAATCTCTTTTCGACCCACTTAATCTATTCAATCCTGGGAAAATCGTCGACGCTAAGGATATTACTGAAGATCTTAGAACAGACTACTCTGAAGAGATCAATCTCAATACTGTATACAATTTTGAACCTGAAGGTGGATTTCTTCGAGCTGTTGAAAAATGCAATGGTTCTGGAGACTGTAGAAAATTACCTGCTGAAGAGGGGGCAATGTGCCCAAGTTATCACGCCACTCGTTCCGAAAAGGATACCACTCGGGCACGTGCTAACATGCTACGAGAATATATGACGGAAGGAGGCATCGCCATTGATGCACATGAGGTAAAGCAAGTCCTTGACCTTTGTTTATCGTGCAAAGCCTGTAAGTCAGAATGCCCGTCCGGAGTAGATATGGCGGCTATGAAGGCTGAATTTACGCATCAATATCACGAAGATTTTGGAGTCCCTTTCCGCAGTAGAACTTTCGCCAATATCTCTAAAATCCATCGTCTATTTCAGTTTGCGCCTGGTATTCATAATTTTGGCTTACGCCAAAAAATTATTTCGAGTCGTCTAAAAAATATCTTGGGTATCGCAAAAAATAGAAGTTTTCCCAAGCTTCATAAATCGCTTTTGACTTGGAATAAAAAAAGAGAGCATAAAGAATTGGCTTCCGCCAAAAGTGTATTTCTATTCGTAGATGAATTCACTAACTATCTCGACACACCAATAGGTGAAAAAGCAGTGCTGCTGCTTGAGCGTCTCGGATACAAGGTAATTCTTCTCAATCATCCTACAAGCGCAAGGGCAGAAATTTCCAAAGGTCTTTTGAAAAAAGCCAAAAAAATAGCACAAGATAATATTCTATTTTGGAGGGACAAGCTGAATAAAAACCAACCATTAGTGGGAATAGAGCCTTCTGCCATACTAGGGTTTAGAGATGAATTCCTGAGATTAGTTGATGATGATCTTTTGGCGGAAGCCAAAAAAATAGCGTCTCATTGCTTTACTATCGAAGAATTTATAGCCAATGAATACAGAGAAGGGAGGATAACATCCAACGCATTTACATCCCATAAACAAAACATAAGACTTCATATTCACTGTCATCAACGTGCATTAAGCAAGATTGAACACACAGTCACCACATTATCCATTCCCAGCGGATCTCATGTAGAACTTATTCCATCAGGTTGTTGTGGAATGGCCGGATCATTCGGATACGAAAAAGAACATTTCGAAATTAGCATGAAAATCGGAGAACAAATCTTATTTCCAGCAGTAAGAAAATCTGGGGCAGACTATATTGTGGCAGCAGGCACTAGTTGCCGTCATCAAATTAAAGACGGCACAAGTAAACAGGCCTTTCATCCTGTAGAAGTTCTATTTGATTTGCTTTTAGATAAAAGCTAAGCTTATTTTTTTTTAATCTCTGCTCGTTTGCTATTTTCGCAGCGAAAATGAATGTTTGTTAACAATTATCAGTAAAATTTTTAGAATTTATGTCGAAATATAATGTCTTATTAATAGTAATATGTATAAGCTTGTCATCCTGTGTTGCAAAAAAGAAATTCCAAGATCTAGAGCTTCAACTTGATCTAAAACAAGAAGAATTGTATAAAGCAAATGCTCAACTTGATGATTGTAATGAAAAATTAAGAATTGAGAAGCAAGGTATTATCACACAAAAAAGTAATGTTGAGAAATCTATGCTAGAATTGCAAGGTCGTGATCGTCAAATCAATATGCTCGAAGATCAAATCAAAGATCTAAGATCTCAACGTGATGCACAAATGCAACAGGTAGGTGATTTAGCAATATTATCAAAAGAAGCGAACGATAACATCTCTGCTACAATCAAGCAAATGGAAACAAAGGATCGCTATATTCGCATTATACAGACAGCAAGAACTAAAGCAGATTCTATGAATCTCGCTTTGGCCATTAATCTAAAAAGCCAATTGGCTGAAGGAATTGTAGATCAAGATATAAGAGTAAGCGTAGATAAAACAGTTGTATATATCAACTTGAGTGACAAAATGCTCTTTGCAAGTGGGAGTTCAAAAGTTAATATCGAGGCAAAGTCAGTGATCGCAAAAATAGCTGCTGTTGTAAGATCTAGACCTGATCTTGAGGTAATGGTGGAAGGCTTCACTGATACGAATACAATCAGCAATTCTTGTATGATTGATAACTGGGATCTTAGTGTTAAAAGAGCTACCTCAGTAATTCGTATTTTAGAGCAAGACTATAGCATTGATCCCAATAGATTAATTGCTGCTGGTCGTGGACAATATAATGCTGTTGCGACTAATGAAACTGATGAAGGTCGCCAAATGAATCGTAGAACGCGTATCGTACTTCTTCCTAAGCTTGATCAATTTTATGATCTACTTAATCCGAATAACATCCCGAACTAATAAAACTTGCTGTAATTGCAGTAGAAAAAAGCCCGAACTCCAAAAGGATTTCGGGCTTTTTTTGATTAAGCTCGATTTATGTATTAGGTTTTTGTGATGAGAGCTTAACCCGAATTATGCATTAGGTTTTCGTGATGAGAGCTTAAAATGCAAGGAGAATGGGAGCTCAACAGTTCTTTTGAGGCGCAGGCGTGGTCCCCATCACGGTGAGCATCAAAAGAGCTGGACGTTCCCATTGTCGAAGCAGTTTCAGCTCGTAATAGATATCTTAATGCATATTTCGGGTTTAATGCATATTTCTGGTTTAATGCCAGTAAAGCATTTATTATCGAATGAAATAGTAATCTGTATAAAATG
>CALBVQ010000029.1 GCA_937969485.1 uncultured Saprospiraceae bacterium
AGATCGGCTTTTTTATTGGTAATTCGTAAAATGAAGGGTAAATTTGTGCTAGATAACAAAACACATGGTTCATCCGTTTTACATTTTTTGACATTTAGACCATTTAGACTGGAAATCACCTCATACCTCAGTGCCAAAAGAATGATTTCATCGTTAGAAATACTCGGTGCAAGTAAGTTTGCAGCTATGGCTTCTGCCATGATTCATTCTATAGCTCCAACATGTAATGTGGATTCTAAAGCTAACTTGGGAATACAATAAAGATATATTTCATGGATAAAAAAGGTATCATTTTTTCGGCAGTGCTACTCCTTGCGGCTGGTATACTTTTCGGATTATCAATCAACAATTTCAGTAGGGAGCCTGTACCTCCTGCACAAGAGCTACTTCCCTCCTACTCGACTGAAACCCTAGACGAACTAGAGAAAAAGACAATTGATTTATTTGACGTAACGGCAAACTCTGTAGTGTATATAACGACAACTAACATTGAACGTAATTACTGGACCAGAGATATAGCTGAGATCCCAGTGGGCTCTGGAAGTGGATTCATTTGGGATCGCAAAGGACATATCGTCACTAACTTTCATGTAATTCAAGGTGCCGACAAAGCCACTGTAACACTCTTCGATCAGGAAACATACACTGCAACCTTGGTAGGAGCTGCTCCGGACAAAGACCTAGCAGTATTGAAAATAGATGCACCCTTGGACAAATTAATACCAATCAGCAAAGGAGTTTCTGAGGGCTTACGAGTGGGTCAATCTGTCTTAGCTATAGGAAATCCATTTGGGCTTGACTATACCTTAACTACAGGAGTAATAAGTGCGTTAGAAAGAGAAATAAATGCTCCAAACAACATCAAGATTCGAGACGTAATCCAAACCGACGCAGCTATTAATCCTGGTAATTCAGGTGGGCCTCTGATTAATAGCGCAGGAGAACTAATAGGTGTCAACACAGCAATCTTTTCACCAAGTGGAGCCTATGCTGGAATAGGATTTTCTATTCCTGTTGATGCTGTAAAGTGGGTCACAGCTGATCTGATAAAATATGGACGAATCAAGCGAGCCGTTTTAGGTGTAGAATTAGCTCAAAACCCCAGATTCTTACAGCGATACAACTTGAAAGGTGCTCTGATCATGAATGTTATTAAAGGAAAAGGCGCAGATAAGGCTGGCTTAGTAGGAACGACTAGAGACCGAAGGGGGCAATTGTATATTGGTGACTTAATTACAGCAATTAATGCTGTCAAAATTGAAAATAATAGCGACCTTGTCCTTGCATTAGAAGATTTCGAAGATGGTGATGAGGTACAAGTTGAAATTAATCGAAATGGAAAAATTCAAAGGGTTTCGGTAACTTTATCTGAGAACTAAACGAAAATAAGTAGAAAGACAACTATGAAATTTAAATCCGCCTTACCATCAGCTATAACTTGTCTGAATTTACTGTGCGGGTTCCTTGTGCTAGTTTCAGAACCGAAACACGCTGTTATTCTAATTTTACTAGGTGGTTTTTTTGATCTTTGGGATGGATTAGTTGCTAGAATCTTACAAGCCCAAAGCGAGTTTGGCGCACAGCTGGATTCCTTGGCAGACATGGTGACATTTTGTGTAGCTCCTGCCTTTCTACTATTCAATTATATTGATCATCCTCTATCTTATATTTGCTTACTCATACCAGTGACAGGTGCTCTAAGACTCGCAAAATTCAATATATCGACAGATCAGTCCTACTATTTCAAGGGGTTAGCAACTCCATCGTCTGCCATGATGTTTTGTGGGATCTATCTTGCACGTGAGAGTTTGAATGACCTTAATTTACTGGTACTTGTTCTCATCATAGTTACATGTGTACTAAATGTAACCAATCTCAAGATGTTCTCTTTGAAAGGTTTGAAAAAAGATCCATTTACGAAATTCTATCTTGTAGCTTTATTAATTATTACTGCCATAAGTACGGTAATTGATTGGCGAATCAGTTTATTAGTTACAGTAACATTCTATCTACTTCTTTCCATTGGATACCATTACCAGATCACGAATCGCGAGAATATAAATACAGCTACTTCTTAGGAAAACGATCAAAGTAATTTCGTACTTCATTCGCATCCTCCGCTTTCATCTTACCGGCGAGTATCAATCTAATTTCTTTTCTTCTGACTGCTGCTTCGTAAAGTTTCTGTTCTTCTCCTGAAAGCGGAATAACTGGAGGCACAGGACAAGGCTTCTTTGTCTTTGGATCAAGTGCAACAAAGGTCATAAACGCATGATTACTTTTTCGAGGATTCTCACCCGTTATGTCTCCAGCAAAAACTTCAATATAGATCTCTACTGATGTTCGAAAAGAGCGAGTAACGGTTGCTTCAATCGTTATTACATCTCCTAAGTGTATGGGAGCAGTAAATGAAATATGATCCACAGATGCAGTAACAACATGATTACCGCAATGCTTAGCTGCACATATTCCTCCAGCAATATCCATCCAACGCATCAAATTCCCTCCCATCAAATTTCCAAGCGGGTTTGTATCATTGGGCATGATAAGTTCTGTCATGATCGTCTTTGACTCAGATATTTTTTTCCCTTTTAACTCCGTCGACATATTTCAAAATTTACCGCAAAAGTACACTACTATTTTAATTATTCTGCATCGCTATCCATTGTAATTTGCACACTGATCACGAATAACAATTCTCTAGTTATCGTTTAAACAATTTCCACTTGAAATAATTCCTTGAAGTGATGCAATACCCTGCTCTTAACCTCCTCATAGTCCATTTCTGTCCCTACTTCTTTTGCCAACGAGGTCACTTCTTTGTCATCTTCTTCTATACCGCATGGCACTATATACGTAAAGTAATCCAAGTCAGTGTTTACGTTGAATGCGAATCCATGCATTGTCACCCATCTACTCAAATGAACACCAATTGCACAGATTTTTCTTTGTGAATCTCCTTCTACGATCCACACACCTGTATAGCCTTCTATCCTTGTCGCTTGAATATCATAATCTGCACAAGTTCGAATCACTATTTCCTCGAGAAACCTTACGTACTTATGAATGTCAGTAAAAAACTCATCCATATCCAATATGGGATAACCTACAATTTGCCCTGGACCGTGGAAAGTTATGTCACCTCCCCTATTAATCTTAAAATACTCAATTTCCCTTTCTGCCCTCTTTTTCTCATCAATCAATAAATGGTCTTCGCTGCCACTCTTACCCAAGGTATAAACTGGAGGATGCTCCACCATCACAAAGTAATGTTCTTGCTTTATTTTGTTGTTTTCGTGCAGCTTCCGATTTGCCATCTTTGTTTCCTTCAGCCCTTCATGCAAATTCGTTTGGAACTCCCATGCCTTCTTATAAGACATAACACCCACATCGATTAGTTGTACTTTCACCACCTTATATCTCTTTTAATTGTGCGACGTTCAATAAATTCAGGGCATTAGTCTCTATACCTTCTATATTTTTGGAGACGAACCACGAAGATTGATCATAAAATAAGAATATCAAAGGGGCTTCTGCTACCAATATTCGATTCATTTCATGATACAATTCAGTCCTGTTTGACAGATTGGTTTCTGCTATGGCCTGCTCATATAGCCGGTCATATTTCTCATTTGAAAACCTTGTATATCTTGGTGGTGCAGGGTTTCCAGAATAAAACATTGATAGAAAGTTCTCACCATCAGGATAGTCTGCTATCCAGCTCGCCCTGAAGATATCGATACTCCCCTTCCGCATACCTTCACGTAAAGATGCTGATTCTAAAAGCTGTATGCTTGTTTGAATTCCTAGTTTCTCCCATTGTTTAGCTACGAAAGTGGTAATATCTAAATAGTCTCTGTTGGTTTGTATTGTGAGTTTATTGATTCCATCTCCGTTGTTATAGCCGGCTTCCGCCAAAAGTAAACGCGCTTTTCCAAGATCATATTTGTATCCCTGTACCTGATCGCTGTTATAAGATGGCAAGCCCTTTGGGATAACTCCACTATCAGCCGGAGATCCAATATTATTTCGTAAACTTGCAAGCATAGTTTCCCTATCAATTGCATAATTTAAGGCTTGTCTTACGCGAACATCTTGCAAGGCAGGATAACTTTCTAAGCCCTCCATATTAAACCCTAGATACTCGAAATTTAAGTACGGGCTCTTGTAAAAATTGAGATTTTCCTGATGCTTTTCCTGAAGTTCACCCTCTCTATCAAGCATTTCATTGATAAATGAAGACTCCAAACCGTTAACAAATTCAAGTTTTCTATTCAGCAACTCTATAAAAGCTACCTTTCTGTCCTCCATAAAACTGGTTCTCACACCGTCCAATGCCACATCCCCTTTGTAATATTCTTCATTTTTGATAAGAAACAGTCCTTGATTTTCAATCCATCTCTTAAAACGAAAAGGTCCTGTTCCTATAGGGTTTTCTCTGATTTGATCGCCATAAAATTCAACAGCCTTTTCTGACACTATTGAACAGTATTGCATGGTTAGGATATTAAGCATGGGAAGAAAAGGTTCTTTTAATTGCACAACAACTGTACTGTCATCTACTGCTTGAAAAGGATTAACATCACTAACTTTACCTTTAAAAATCCATGACCCCGGAGAATTAAGTGTGTTGTCAATTATTCTATTGAAACTAAAAACAACATCATCGGCAGTCAAAAGTCTATCCGACTTCTCGGAAAAACAGGGTGCATCATGAAAATATACAGAATCTCGTAGTGTAAATGTATACCGCATTCCATCTTCAGAGATTTGAAAATTTTTGGCAAGTTCAGGTTGCACAACTAGATTTTTATCTAAGCTGATAAGAGTGTTATACATGTGATGTACGGGCCACATGTTGTTTTGGCTTTTGGCGAAAGCCGGGTCTAGGGAAGTTATTTTTTGTGGCTGGTTGTAATGAAAAACTTTGATCTCGCTTTTATCCGCAACCTCACTTCCGCAGGAAATGAAAAGTAAAATTAGACTAGAAAGCCAGAAAGTCTTGCGCATGTTTTTTAATTGTTTTCTGCAACCCTTCATCTGTTACAGTAGCATCGCTAGTTACAGCATTGATACTAGAAATCGGTAATTTATTAAAAAACACCTCCGTACCTAGATAATTCATCGCGTTTGTCATGTGATCGAGACCTCGCAAGTTACCTGCCCTACCAGCGGCGACTCCCACCAACGCAAGTTTTTTATTAGAAAAGGTTGCTTTATAGTTTACTACAGAAAGTGCATCGATAAAAAGTTTCATAATTCCGGGAATAGAACCATTATATTCTGGAAGAACAAAGACCCACTTATGTGCGGGAATAAGTTGTGCTTTCTGAATTTCTTTAAGCGCAGGATCTTGCCCATCCGCATCATACATGTTTCTATGTAATATTGAAGGAGGAATATCCTCAAGACTTAGCACGTTCACAGTATCATCAGTCAGCTCTCTTAATTTCAAAGCATAAAATTCTGCAATCAATCTTGACTTCGAGCCAGGTCGGTTTGTACCACACACAACTGTAATCATCTTATCCTTTTATTTTGAAGGCTATGATATCCAAAGCATCCTTTACAGTTTGCATTTTCTCCATGCTATCGTTATCAATTTCTATATCGTATTTATCTTCTACATCAAGTACTACATCTACCAGATTGGCAGAATTTATCTCTAAGTCGTTGATAAAATGCGTATTCATCGTTAATTTCTCGAAGGCCTCCTCATTTTGAATATAGGGCCTAAGAATTTCTTTCAGTTCTTGTAATTTTTCGTCGATCATCTTTAAGGTTTATGCGACAAAGCTACACCTAACTAAACAATCTGACATTGAATTGTTCAACAACTTTTGTTGTTTCAATTTGAGAATAAGAAAACTAGTTCCCAATTCCTGCATTCTTATGAAAAGTTCCTGCCATAAAAAAAGCCTCATCGAAAGAATCGACGAGGCTTTTTTACTATATAGTTCTTTACAATTAGATCACTGTTACGTTTACCGCGTTGAGACCTTTTCTCCCTTCTTCCACTTCATAGCTCACCTTATCTCCTTCACGAATATCATCTCTCAAACCGTTAGCATGCACAAAAATATCCTTGCCACCGTCGTCTGGAACTATGAATCCGAATCCTTTTGATTCGTTAAAAAATTTTACTGTACCGTTCATTATAAAAAAATTAAAAAGTTTTGTGGTCAACAAAAACCACTATTAAAGTTGTCTTGAAGAGAATAAACTCATCAGGACAATAAGTTCCTAACAAATATATAATAACTTCTAAAAATTAAAAAATTTTAAAGTGTTCAACTTTAGTACATTACGTGTTAAAAGCACTAAAAAAAGTCTTTTTTTCTACGAAATACCCTAGTTTATTAGGGCTGCATCTGCTAAGGTGTTTTCATATTTTTAAGTGGATTGCTAGAAGCCCATTCCTCCACCCATTGCACTCATAGACTTTTGAAATTGTTCCATCGTCTGAGTTTCATACCCATCGGTATTTAGTTGAAAATCAGATGCATTGACCTCTTTCTTAATTTCCACAGTAGTGTACACCATTGACATTCCTTGGGCACCCATCTGATATTCAAGAGGAAAACCTGATAGCAAATCACCGCTTACACCTTGGATAATATCAGCTGTGATGGACAATTCCTCCGTTACATATGCTATGATCTCTGCTCCTTGCATCATAGGGCTACTTATTGTTGCTTTGTAGCACTTGTATCCAGCAATTACTTTCGTATCTGCTTTATCATAGGTCACTTTCATATCAGGTGTATTCTCTTTACCCTTCTTTACATCATCAGCTGAGATATCAACTTTAGTTTTCTTGCCTAACATATCCATGTTAAATAACATAAATCCAGTTCCAGTCTCTCTGTCAGTAAGAGTGGACATTTTCATCATGCCACCCATCATATCCATTGAACTCAAGACTTGTTTCTCATTAAAGTAAACCTTGTTGGTCGAGCCTTTCAACATACTTAGTTGAGCAGCCATGTTAGGGTCATCTGATTTGATTTCAGTTAGCTCTTGAATTATTACACCAGACGAAAGATCTTGGGCAAAAATATTGGTCGTAAAAAGTACAGCAATTAAAGCTGTAAGAGATAATAATTTATTCATTTTTTATTTTTTGTTTACACTATGAAAAAGGGTTTTGTCCTTTAATAAGTTTCCATTTGATCGAATTATTCCGCAGAAAGACACATATTTTCGACGGAATAACGGATTCTTAACATTAACGCATCTATTTTGGCTCGACTAATCAAAAATTGTGAAAGCTTTCCTAGCTTGTCCTTGTTTTGTAATCATAAGAAGTGAATATTGTCCGTTCGTAAGTCCTCGAACATCAATCGTTGTTTGATTCGTAAATGTTCCAACTTTTTCTCCTAACATATTGTAAATAATAGCTTTTTCAATTTTCCCTTCATATTCAATATTAATTACTGAGGATGTAGGATTAGGAAACAGTGTAACTAAGTTAGAAATGTCATTTTCATCCGTTGACAAAATAAATGCAAAATCGTTAATGGATCTTGGAGCTATTCTATATCCATCAGTAAAAGGCTGCGACACATCTCTTTGCGAACCAATTCCAGACAAAAAGAATGATTGACCATCATACACTGCAGTAGATGCATCTACATCGTTATCGATAAACACCTCGTACTCAGTTCCAGAATCATCCATCGCAACGAAAGAGTAACTGGTTCCGTCACCCTTCCAATCCGAAGGATCGACCAAGGTAAGAAGTTCACTAATTTTTATTAAAGAAGATTCTGTTTCTTCATCTAAGACTGTAACTTCATCAACTAAGGTAATACTTCCACTTCCTTCAAAAAACAATGAATCCGGGACAATCTGAGTAAGTCCATTGAATTGCCCTACAACTCCCTTAATACTAAGAAGATCACCTTCCTCTACAATGTATCCAAATGTTTCACTACTTGAGAATACAGCAATTCCTTGATTATCTTCGTTAACCAAGGTAAACTGTAAGCCAGTTGTTCTTAAATTTATTCCTAGAGCCCTACCTTGAAGAGTACATTTAATATTTATAGAATCAGGAACACCTTCTGCATCAACTGTCTTTACCTCTGGAATTGTGCGCGGTGGGTATGTATCTACGAATGCCTCAAATGGATCTATATCAGTTATGTACCTTGGGAAAAGCTGGTAACCTTCATTAAACGGAGTTAAGTCATCAAATTGGCCTCCCAAACCCGTAACATTAAATACTCCAGTAGGATAATTTACTCCATCGATTCCTTCAACATCATCATCTATTCGGATGGTAAAAACATTAGTACCATCAGTCACATCAAAATTAAATGTGCTCCCATCAGCTAACCACTGTGTAGGGTTTACCATTGTTACATTTTCTATAGTAACAAACTGACTTTCTGTCTCTTCACCTAGAAGGGTTGTAACGGTGGGGTTTGTAATAGCACCGTCTGCAGTCTTTTGAATGTCATCAAGATAAATCTGAGATAAACCGTTGAATTGACCTATAGTCCCTATCAGCCGCACTTCATCCCCTTCATGTACAACATATCCGAATGCCTCTGATCCACTAAAAACACCTATCCCATCACCCTCTTCATCTATCACTGTAAATTGCAAGCCGCCAGGTCTAACATTTATTCCGTAGACAGTTCCCTCTAGGATAGCATTCAGTCCATTGCTTACATTAATTCCTTCTGAATTGTCAATTGTAACTTCCCCAATATCATAAGAACAATAATTTTCCACTCCTGGAGTTGCATAAAATGTCTTGTCCTCATATGTAATTTCTGGATAGAAAGCGGCCTTGATATTGTCAAGAACAAACCCAGCTAAAGGATCACAGACTATCAATGAAGATCCACCACCATCAGCTTCTACAGGCCATGCGCCATCATCGTCGTAATCATCGTTAACAACAACTGTCCCTGTAGAATTGGTGATCGTAATGTTATCACCTTGATTACTAAGTGTACCATCTCCCCAAGCGGCATTGATGGCTACACCTGGAAAAGCTGCACTAAACGCAGATTCATTTTTCACAATTAGCCCATAACTACCAGCTGCAATGGGTGTTCCTGTCAAAACTGTATTGATTGAAGAAGTGACCAACGTCATTCCTTCAACATTGAAAGAACTGGCCCCAGCGTTATACAATTCAATAAATTCCAAAGAATCAGGAGTGATCGCCGAATTATAAAAAACTTCTGTCAATCTAATATCGGAATCATCCGCAGCAGGCAATACTGTTACTGTTCCAGTCATGTCTTGAGAAATGTGCTGATCGCACTGATATTCATAAAATCCAGGCAAATTGAACGTAAAAGGAAATTCCCAAGTTTCACTTGAGGGAGCTCCACTTGTGAATGATACTGGATTATCAGGATAGATATCCTGTGAACCATTTGCGTTATGAAGACCTCCTCCATTAGTAAATGTAATTGTCTCACCTACATTAATCGTAATATCTTTGGGCACAAAGGCAAAGCCATCGGTCGTCACAACAATTCCTGATGGTCCGTCGCAAGCTGCGTCATCGATCGTAGAAATACTGGCCAATATCTCTATTCCATCAAAGAATTTACCTGTGGAAGTAGCAGATGCTCTCCAAGATTCGCCCAATGTCGGATTATCAAAATCACAAAGCACTATCGAAGCGCCCAAGCCATCCGTTCCATCATCCTCTGTAGGCCAAGGTGCACCATCATCGTAATCAACAGAAAAAACAGCTGTACCTGCAGGATCTATGATCGAAAGCTCTTCTCCGGCATTACTAGTAGCTCCTGTGAATTGCTCAGCAGTTACACCAAATGTTGTAAAGAAAATATCCGGCTCGTTTGATATGTAATAGAATCCTTCAGAAGGAATAACTGCAAGGTCTGAAAATTCAAAAGTAACTCCGGTCATGGTATATCCTGCCATTGACTGATCACTTCCAGCATTATAAATCTCAATAAATTCTAAGGAATCTTGCCCTGGATCAGGAGAATTATACATTATTTCTGTGATATACAACTGGGAATATGCCGTTGTAAATAGAAAACTAATCAATAGCAGTGTGAGAAATTTCTTCATAATAATTTGACGATAAGGGTTTTGTGATAACACAAGGCTAATTCAAAGCAGTGTTGAAAATATCTGTTTACACAAAAGTGAAATATTCTTTTATATAAGACTCTCTAATTTAAGTGTTTGTTTTAAATAGAGCTCTAATTTAACAAAATTCATACAGATAGCTAATGTTAGAAGATCCTAACCTTCGCTCACGAAAGAATAGCCCTAATTCAAAGAATGACGAACTGGCTATGGATTGAAAAATATTGGCAATTAACCCGAAATATGCATTAAGATATCTATTACGAGCTCAAAACTGCTTCGATAAGGAGAACGTCCAGCTCTTTTGATGCTAACCGTTATTGTAACCTCGCCTGCACTTCAAATGAACTGTTGACCTCCCATTCCATTTGCATTTTATACCACTTTATGTACTAGAACTTTGCAATGAGGCTTGAACGATCAATGAAATACAAGTTTTTACGAATGAGGCATAGCATCGCTA
>CALBVQ010000030.1 GCA_937969485.1 uncultured Saprospiraceae bacterium
TTTTGATGCTCACCGTGATGGGGACCACGCCTGCGCCTCAAAAGAACTGTTGAGCTCCCATTCTCTTTGCATTTTAAGCTCTCATCACGAAAACCTAATGCATAATTCGGGTTTAAGCTCTGCTCTTCAAAAAGAGACTATCTATATATAATTGTCGATTACAAAATTTTGTAAAACACATTCATAGACTTTGCTAAGTTCGAATAATGCTGTTAATTTGATTTTTCGTTTATACCAATTATGCTTTTTCTGTTGCTTTATTAACTCTAAATTCAACAAACGTTGCAAGTCTTAAACTATCTAAAGAGAACATTCATATTACTATTTCTTTTCGTGTTCTCCACTCAATTATATAGCCAAAAGGATTCTATCCTAGCAAATATTAGCTACGAAGGAGACTTTAGGTTTAGGATCGAACAAGATTGGAATTCGAGAAAATCAGATGGTACATTTCGCGATGACAGAACAAGGCTGAGGTATAGGTTACGAGCCGGGATGAAATATGCTGGCGATTGGTATGACACAGGGTTTAGAATAAGAACGGGTGCTCTGAATAAACAGCAAGATCCTCAGCTGACATTAGGGGATGGCTTTGAAGAATTTGGTACTTTGCCAATGGGCTTCGAAAAGGTGTACTTTATCGGAAAATGGAATACCTTGGAAATCGGAATGGGAAAATTTGACTTTCCTTTTGAGAAAAGCAATGAACTCTTTTTCAGTGATAATGTATATCCTGAAGGTGTATCCTTCAGTAAAGGGTTCAGTACTAAATCTCACATTGTCGACTCGCTCTCTATCAAGGGTGGGCATTTCATTATATCAGCTTTAGGAAGGTCATTTAATACTGATGCCTACTTGCAGGGCTTTCAAACATACGTAAGCACATGGAACAATAGAATTGAGTTGTTTCCATCTTTCTATATTTTTCGAAATATGCCGAATATTCCAGATGGAGGTGAGACTTTCCGACTTGATTACTCGATATTTCACCTAGGTTCACGATTGAATCTAATGGACAACTCGAGGCTTAAGGTTGAATTTGACTATTACCGAAATGTGGAGGATTACAGCGAGATTGAATTTATTTCTGATTCTTTCAAAGATCAAAAATCAGGCTTCGTTGTCGGACTTAAATATGGCCTTTTACAGAATGTAGGTGACTGGAAATGCAGTGTGACCTATGCCAGTCTGCAGCAATATTCAGCAGTGGACTTTATGGCACAAAACGACTGGGCAAGATGGGATTATTCATCGTTCGGTTCACCTGACGGGAGATTAACAAACCTAAATGGCGTCGAGATCGTAGCCGGTTTGAGAGTGGATAAAAAAGCTGTCCTAATTTTAAAATACTATCTTGTTGAGCAACAGATTGCATATGGTACAGCCAGAGAAACCGGAAGTAGAATAAGGCTTGACCTTGATGTGAAGTTTTAGAAAATTAGCTATTCTTATTAAAACATAAACACTACCTTACAATCAATATCTTCGTAGTTTCTGTCGCTAAATTATCTATGTCTTTCGTATAAGTAGCAAAAACAGTATATACTCCAGACTCTGCTTTCTTCCCATTGTAATCTCTTCCATCCCATATTGCCATACCGCCATTAGCCTGTGTTTCAAACACCAATCTTCCGCGAACATCGGTAATTTTCACATTTGCATCCCGAGCTAGACCTTGAATTGCAATAGGTCCGTCATATTCAGGTCGGACTGGATTAGGAAATGTATATAAATTTGACTTACTAAAATTTCTTGTCGCGCCAGTTGCATCTATTCTGATCGATTGGACTCCCTTATTTGTGGCAATGTACATCTCACCAAATTCTGCGTCATAGGAAAGGTCTATCACGTTATTATCAAATAATGGGCTATCAGATTCTGTATATCGCGCAACCTGTGTCTCTCCATCAGCAGACTGCACATAAATCCCTGTGGGACTTCCTAGCCACTTACGATTGGCTCCATCAATTGCAATTGTATTAATCGCTTCGGTTTCTAACAAAGGTGCAGGAATACTGTCTTGTAAAACTTTCCGAATGGAACCAAAACAATTGGTGTTCTGAAAAACATCCCCACATTCAAAAATCACTGGTCCACTTTGGGTTCCAACCCACATTTCTCCATCAAGATCCTTTGCCAAACTTAGAATTCGATTGTTTGTAATTGCAGAATTACCCGAATTGAAAATCCTAATCTCAAATTCGTTAGGATCCGTAATAGTTCCTAAGAAATTAACTACCAGAACTCCCCCATTAGATCCACCAAGCTGAATCCACAAATGACCAAAATCATCAAACTCCATCATTCCTAAATTCCTCGTTCCTGGAAATGTATAACTGTACCATATGCCTTCATTTGTAAGCACATGAAGAGCAGAATCTGCGTTGTAATTAGTGACCCATAAGTTCTCGTCCTCATCAAATCTCAGATCAGAAACCCTCTCAATATCTGGAACCTCGTTTGTCCCTTTCAAAGGAGAATTTTTACTGTAATAAACTTCGTTTACCCCAGTCTCGTTATTTATTTCCAAGATACCACCTGGAAAAGCTGCTGCATAAAAAATATCCTTTGTAGGATGAGGTTCGACTACTACGAAGTTAAGTAGATTGAATTCATCTATCTCACTGCTCGTATTTCCATTATAATTTTTCCAAGAGCCGTCTGTTTGTACATAAAATCCAGCTTTGTTTGTGTCAAACAAGAAGTTCTCATTTATCCCACCAGATCCCACATATGGATTTCCATCTTTAATACGAATTTCTCTCGCTTTGAAAGAATACGGGCTATTCAATGCATAAACTCTACAATTCCCTTCGGCATCCAATACCCTTACACCATGCCAATTATCTGCAAATGCAATTTTCTTATTCGATATCTCAATCGCGTCACGAATTGAATTTCCGCAACCTACAATTTCACTAAAATTGACACCGTCGTATAAAACGGTCTTGGAATTACTGCTGTTCTCTCTAGTCGTTATGACAAGATGCTCTTTCTCAGCAGAAATAGACAGAATCTCAAAATTCTCGTCGGGAACAAAAAACAATTTCCATTCTACCCCATCAAAAACATACACTTCATCTTCGATAACAGCATAGACCATATCCTTATGAAATTCTATGTCATTCGCTTCGTAAATTGCTGGAAGCCCTACCTCGCCATCTTGAATTATCCAATTCGTAAAATCACCAGGATTCTTTACACCATCATCGTCAAAACGATAAATCCCTTCTTCCGTTGCTGCATAAATAGTAGCCCCATTTTGCGCTATTTCAAGAACATTGAGCTCCATATTTGTAGTAAAATCAAACAGATAATTATCACTTCTTTGAGCAACAATCCCAAACCTTGTGCCGTACAGGATTTTGCCATCGTCCGTCACAATTGCCTTGTTAACAGTCTTTTCAGGATATGTAGGATTTTGCGCAAAATCACCCACTGCAATCACAGAATTGTCTTCTTGTAAAAAATCGATCATCCCGCTGGTATACACAATCACCAACTGATTATTGGTATTATCATAAACGACTTCTGAAATCCCTGTTGAAGACAATCCTTCAACTTTAGAATAAAATCTAGGATTGTAGGTCTCCTTGTCCAAGCGGACAACTGACCATGATGTTGCATAGTAAATGTAGTCGTCGGACTGAGTAATTTCTTTTACAATTTGCTGAGGCAGCATAGATTCCCAGCTGTACAATGGCTTGTTATACTGAGCATCCAGACTGAAGATACTACCAAGCAAGACTATTACAACAAGTAGTTTTTGGATCATTTTAAGTTATTATTCAAAGGAATAAACGCAGCAGATGTACATAAGTATATGTAACATCTCAAAAAAATGTCTAATTGTTTTCTACCATACTCTTTAATTGCCTCATCACCACATCACTTCGCTGAATAAGATTTCTCTTTTTCTCTCCAGGAGCATAAATGAATGACATCGCAAAAATGAGCTTGTCAGAGTCTTTATCCTTTATCAGATAAGCAATATAAGATCCACCCATAAAGGAAGTCGTGGATTCCCATATACCTCGAATTTCTTTTAAGTAGTCGTTGTCTACCGTCCTTACATATTCATACGTAGGTAAATCTCGATCATTAACTTGAATCACATTACCCTCAATATGCTTCTGTCCAAAATCCTCCACTAAAGCGATAATAGAATCCACCTCAAACTGGTCTTCGCTTCGGTACGGGATACTTCGAATTACAATGTTTTCTATACTCTTGTCCATAACATCCTTGCGTAACCAAATCATATTTTCCTTCAGACTTTTCTTTGCAATCTCAAAATCAGCAGGAATTTTAGAAGAAACCTGCATCATTTCCATAATGGTGTTTTGTGCGATTACGTTCTCTCCTCCACCATAGGTATTGGCCATAATTTGCTTAAGATCGTGTTCATACACTCGCTCAACAACATCCGGCAGTTTTTCTTTTATCACATCTATTAATCGAGACTCTGTCGGAGCAAAAATATAAATAAGGATTTGCCCTTGCGCCCACTTATTCTTACCTACAATGGAATTGAAGGTAGGATCTTTCATTGCCTTTCTGTACTTTTCTTCCCCTATATCTTGTTTCACCATTTGAGTGATAGAAGATTCCTGATCGCCTAGATTGGCCAAAATAATATACGTTCGGTAATGTTTAAATACCGTAGATTGTAAGATTTGGCTGTGGTTATAATGCCTGAGATCCAGCAAAGGCTCAGGTGTCGGCGTAATAGGAAATGCACCCGTATAGTAGTAGTCTAGTGTATCGCCCACTGCGCCATCCCATACCTTTTGATCTGAAAGGACTGTTACTTCATTTACCTTACCGAAAGAGGGAGGAATTGAAGAATGTGAACTCATGATATCGTCCGCACAGGAGGATAACAGCATGGTAAACACGCCTAAGAATAATATAAATTTTATTGATTGTATCATAAGTATATTTCGTAAGTGCTTAGTTCATAAATTTTGGGGTTAAACCCCAAAAAAAGAAGCTAAAGTCTATAATATTACGTAAAATTAGTCGCTTTAGTTCCTTCTTTACCGAACGTAAAATATAGAATGTAGTTTATACCAATTCCTGCAATCCCCCAAAGACCAAGTTAAACACATATGATGGCGAAAGCTGAAAATAGTTAAATTTATTTGTCAACATATAGATGCAATTTCACTAGGCAATGACGTACGCGTCATGTAATGTTTTAGGTAATTCGTATTCTTAAGCACAGCTTCACTGATTTCTGTCATCACATCTCTGTCTCGTTGGTAAAAATACTTGGACAGAATTGGCATAAGTGATAGGCAATACCTATTTTTATTCGCTATGACACGAATTGCTCTTTATTCACTTACTTTATTGCTTATCAGCTCCTGTGGTCTCACTCCTTCTCATGTGAATATGGATATGATTCCGCTACCAGATGAATTATCTTTTGAAGATAATTACTCGAAGATTACATCTTTTTCGCTTCCTGAGTCTCTCGAAATTTACGATGACTGGATTAGTGAATGGAATAAGGGAACAAGTTACGATATAGAGTTTATCGAAGACAAGCTTATGACTGACAGTTATCAACTTGATATTGAGCGTTCAGCAATAAAAATAAAGGCTCCATCGGTTATCGAAGCAAGAAACGCACTGAGTACTTTACTTCAGCTACGGGAGCTTAACAACGGCAAATACCCTATTGCTTCGATTTCAGATAAAGTGGAATTCGAGTACAGAGGAATGCATCTAGATGTGTGTCGACACATGTTTTCTGTTGATGAGATCAAGCAATATTTAGACTATTTAGCTTTCTATAAATTCAATAATTTTCACTGGCATCTCACGGAAGATCAAGGGTGGCGAATCGAAATCAAGAAATACCCTAAATTGCAGACTATTGCCGCATTCAGAGATGAAACTTTAGTGGGACATTACAATGATCAACCACAGAAATACGACGGTAAAAAATACGGTGGATTCTATACTCAAGAAGAGGTTAAAGATGTGGTGGCTTACGCCAAAAGTAGAGGTATTCAGGTGATTCCAGAAATTGAACTTCCGGGTCATGCCCGAGCCGCAATTGCTGCTTATCCCGAACTAGGATGTTCAGGGGAAGAGACCACAGTCGCGACAAAATGGGGAGTTTTTGACGAAGTGTATTGTCCTAAGGAAGAGACTTTTTCTTTCCTTAAGGATGTAATGGATGAAATAATACCATTGTTTCCTAGCAAGTACATTCACATAGGAGGAGATGAATGTCCTAAAACTTCCTGGAAGAATTCTGAATTCTGCCAGCAATTGATGAAGCAAAAAGGCTTGAAAGATGAGTACGAATTACAGTCATATTTTATAGGAGAAATTGCAGATTATTTAGCGAGCAAAGGAAAAACGATTATCGGGTGGGATGAAATTCTAGAGGGAGGATTGAATGAAGGATCTGTGGTGATGTCATGGAGAGGAGAAAAAGGAGGAATCGAGGCCGCAAGAGCTGGACATGAAGTCATCATGACACCAGGCTCTCACTGTTACTTTGATCATTACCAAAGTACACATCCCAATGAACCTGTGGCAATAGGTGGGCTTACTACGGTAGAGGATGTCTACAATTACAATGTGATCCCAAACGAATTGACAGAAAATGAAGCGAAATTCGTAAAGGGAGCACAAGGAAATGTATGGACAGAGTACATAAGCTCTTTCAAGCACGTCGAGTATATGGCACTAGCGAGAATGACTGCACTTAGTGAGGCATTATGGAATCCAGTGGCATCGAGAAATTTCCCTGAATATCAACGTAGACTTATGAGTCATCACTCCTACTGGACATTTCTAGGAGCTAATATGGCAAACCATCAGTACGACGTGAGTATAAAGATTGTAGCTGATCCACTGAAAGGAAGTGTAGCGCTTGTCGAGAACAAATTATTGAATGCAAGATTATTTCATACTAATATCCAAGGTGAAAATGCAGAACTATCATCTGGGAGTGTAATTCTTGAGGACGAGGGAATTCACGGTTTTTTTATGAACGACGAAAAAGGTCGATGTGGTAAAAAAACAAGTATCAAGTTTGTGCCGCACAAACTTAACAGAGCGACAATAGACTTTGACGTTCCACCTTCGAGCAGTTATCCAGGTGCTGATCCCACTGTCTTAATCAATGGTGTTAACGGAAGTGATGAAAAATATGGAGGAGATGAATGGATGGGATTCGCTGGTCAAGATTTTGGCGCGAAGATTACATTGAATGAAGAAATGGATCTTAACGACATTTCATTTCGCTTTTTCAAGGGCGAGGGCCAATGGATTTACCTGCCGAAATCGATAGTTGTACAAGCGAGTTCAGATGGAGAATCGTACGCTGAAGTTGCTAAATCTACATCTATTTCAACAGATACTAAAGTTGCAGAAATCCAACTTCCATTGAATACTAATGCAAAATACCTTAGAATTGTGGTGAAGAACCACGGAGAAATACAGAAGGGGAAACAAGGGGCTGGGCACGAAGCATGGCTTTTTATAGATGAAATCCGAGTTAATTAAATCAATCGCTAATGAATATTCGAAGAACCTTATTTATCGTTTTACCTCTGATTCTCATAGGCCTAATAGTATACTATTTCACAGATATTGTTGCGTACATTCTTATTTCCTGGGTATTATCGATGATAGGGCAACCGATCATGAAATTTCTGACAGAGGTAAAGATTTATAAGTTCAATTTGGGTCGGACAGTAAGTGCAATCGTTACTTTGCTGTTGATTTTCACCCTATTTTTCGGGCTGAGTTTTATCTTTATTCCTTTAATAATAGAACAAGCCAATAATCTATCCAATGTCCGTTACGAAGCCATTTTTTCTACGTTAGAAGAACCACTAGCAAGATTGAAATTACAGCTAACGGAATGGGGTTTTGTGGCTGACGAGAGCGTTACATTTACTGATTTTAGTACTACCTTTGGTGAGTATTTCAAGCCTGCGATGATGGGTAATTTCTTCAGCTCAATCTTTGGTATTGCAACCAATTTCATGATAGGCCTGTTCTCGATTGTCTTCATCACTTTCTTTTTTCTACGAGAAGCAAGTTTGTTTAACAATGGAGTCCTAGCTCTCGTCCCTAATAAATATGAAGAAATTACCCTTGAAGTGATAGCAGACATTACTAAAATGCTAAGAAAATACTTTGGAGGAATACTATTGCAAATACTAATTATCACCACATTGGTATCGTTAGCGCTTAGCATTCTCGGGATAAAAAATGCTTTGCTAATAGGATTTTTTGCGGCCTTAATTAATGTTATACCTTATGTCGGACCTTTAATCGGTGCCATTTTTGCTGCTTTTATCGTTGTATCCTCGAATGTGAACTCCGACTTCTATGAGGTTCTTATGCCACTTCTGATTAAGGTTGCGTGCGTTTTTGCAGGGATGCAAATGATTGATAATTTTATTCTTCAACCATTCATTTACTCCAAGAGCGTTCAGGCTCATCCACTTGAGATCTTCATTTTGATATTAGTGGCTGCGAAAATTGGGGGAATTCTAGGAATGATCTTGGCTATACCCACATACACAGTATTTCGTGTCATTGCAGCACAATTTCTCAGTCATTGGAAGATTGTGCAAAAAATTACACGTGCCGAACCTGAACCTGATGTCACCTAGTTCGCAATTTCATTTGCTCTTACAAAGCAAAACTTGAAGAAACAACGCTTATGAAACTTACGACTTTTACACTTTTTTCTACCATTGTTTTCTTATTCTCTTTTGGGCTTAAAGCCCAAAATGTCGTGGTAAATTCATCTAATGATGTAGCTAACAATTCGGTTTCATCCAAGAAGATCAATGGGCTTATCTTAACTCATGATGGGCAGCCTGCTATAGGAGCTTCAGTCTTTGCTCATGATTTATATGAAACTGCAGTTGTTGCAGGATTCGAAGGAAAATTTAGCCTTACTACGAGTTCACAATCTATCGAAATAAATGGCCTACAATATATCAACACCGTTTTCCTAGCTCCTTATCCTGATACTTTTTTTATTGAAGAATTGAATAAATTCACAAACGGGTGTGAACCAGTTACCAATGGAAATAAGTATCTGTCAAGGCAATCTTATTCGACGAAATATTCAAAGAAAAGAAGACCATTCAAACTTGAAACTGAAAAAGGTAAGATTTTAGTTCATCCAGCAAGATTGTACATGGAGAATTCTAATTCAACATATGATTTCATTCTTTTTCCAAGTAAGAAAGAAGCTGGTTCAGGTAGGCGAAAAGGGTATATACATGATACTATACCTGTAACAAGTACCGTCGAGGGGATTGTCATGGATTCCCTAGGGCCATTAATTGGAGCAAGTGTAATTGAACGAGGAACTATTAATGGAACAATCACCGATGCAAATGGAATGTTCTCCCTTGATCTCACAACTGACGACATTGTGATCTCCTACTTCGGGTACCAATCAACAGTATATTCAACTCCTTTTACTGATACTTTTAGATTAGATTCCGGTATATTACTTGGGATCACTCCTACACTGACTGGACCTGGCGTCGTTATTACTGCTGAAAAATACCGCACTCCACATTCTTACACCCCTATTCAAGCTAATACCATACAAGACATTCCCACAGCTTCCGTCTCCGATTTATATAACCGCGTACCTGGTTTGTACATGCACTCAGGTGCATTCAACACGAATCGATTGACAATACGAGGAATAGGAAGTCGGTCTCCTTTTTCAACACAGAAACTTCGTGCATTTATTAACGACATTCCCATCACCAATGGAATAGGGGAATCCAATCTTGAGGACATCAATCTGGGAATAATTGACAAACTTGAAATCATTAAAGGACCAGCTGCACCTGAGTACGGGAGTGCTCTTGGAGGTACATTACTTTATAACACTTCTCGAGATTTAAGGAGGAAGAACAACGTAAGTGGGCAGCTAGACTATGGTTCATTCAACACTTACCATGCGAATATAAATGCCAACATCAATGGTGACATAGCTAAGAAAGATGGATTCATAACTATAAACCAAGACTATCTACGGTCCGACGGATACCGAGATAATAACGCTTTTAGTAGGTATAATCTATCTGTGTTATCATCCATTAATGTGAAAGGAAACGAGATTTCGCTTTACGGAAGTCATGTCAATTTAGCTGCTGAGATCCCGTCTTCAATATCAATTTCGGACTTTAAAGAAGATCCTAGTCAAGCGGCTTTCAGCTGGGAATCGTCTAACGGGAATGAGAGATATAACCAACGTCGAATAGGTATCAATCATAGAAAGGAATACAGAGAAAAATCATCTTCAAGTATAAGCGCCTTCTATGCTAGACTCGCAAGTGACGAAGTAAGACCATTTAATACCGAACTAAAAGAAACGCACTCTGTTGGATTACGAGGTGTTTTTCAATATGGCCTTAATGACAGCGGACTACAGCTAAAGTTTGGAACCGAAACATACATTGATAATTCCGCAATTGACTTACAGGAAACCGTAGGACAGGGATCAGGTAGAACTTTTTCTGAAAACATTGAAAATCGCTTTTTTCAAAATGTATTTGCCTTAAGCAGATATAGCATCCGAGATCTCACAATAGAAGCTGGTGTTGCGACGAATGGGACAACTTACAATTTAACAAGTGAATCACCTGATGGATCAATCGCTGACTTCTCAAAAATTTATGGACCTCTTCTTCTGCCGCATTTTTCAGTTCAATATCGTCCAAGGTACGATCAACAATACTACATGAATATCAGTAGAGGACAATCAGCTCCTTCACTTCAGGGTTCTCAAGCACCAATAGATTTCTACTCGGCTGACTTAAGAAGAGAAGTTGGAATAAATGCAGAAATAGGAACTCGACTAGAGTTGAATGGATACGAGATTGATGCTTCGATCTATTCAATGTGGGTGAATAATTTAGTCATATTGGAACAAATAGAATCAGAGATCTTCCGTCCAGTAAATGCAGGTAAAACCTATCATCCTGGACTAGAACTTAGTTTAGCAAAAAATTGGTATTTCGATTATCGAAACAAAATATTAAATCTCACAAGTTCTTACCAATATAGCCCGCATCGATTTACCTCTTTCGTCAAGGAACAAACCAATGTTGATGGTAATTTTTTACCCGGGAACCCTCAGCAAAAAGCGTTTCTTCAATTGCAATATAAAGCAAGACGATTTGCATTCTCAATAAATCAGCAATATGTAGGTCGGACATTTGCCAATGATGAAAATGATGTAATAATTGATGACTACCTACTTACCAATGCGCAGATTCATTTTTACTTCAAGAAAATGCAACATACTTTAGGAAGATCGAATGTATCCTATTTCTTTTTTCAGGTAAATAATATTTTCAATAATTCTTATACGTCAATGGTGAGGGTCAATTCGCAGGGATTTGGTGAAAATGAACCACGTTTTATATATCCTGGATTACCAAGAAATTTTACTTTGGGATTCGTGTATAAGTAAGGAATCTAGATTGCATTGGAAAACAGAAATATGTGAATCTGCACTCCTCATTAAACCCGAATTATGTATTAGGTTTTCGTCATGAGAGCTTAAAATGCAAAGAGAATGGGAGCTCAACAGTTCTTTTGAAGCGCAGGCGTGGTCACCATCACGGTGAGCATCAAAAGAGCTGGACGTTCCCATTATCGAAGCA
>CALBVQ010000031.1 GCA_937969485.1 uncultured Saprospiraceae bacterium
GCAAGAGGGGTAGTAGAAGGTCGATCTAGGATCGACTCCTGACTGAAGCGAAGCGAAAGGAATGGATGACTATAAGGAAACTTCGAATGGCCCGACAGCCTAACGGAACGGAGTGAAGTTATGGTGGCTTGCCCTACTTTATATAAAAAACTATTTTTTTACTCTCTTTGCTGACCTTAACGAAAGGACTTCGACTAATGAAAATACTAATACCTGTGTTTTATTAGTACCTCCTATTATTCGGACGGGGTTACAAAGCCGATCGGATATGGAAACCAATTGAATCATTCCTGTTCCCTCAATAGGAAGGCAATCTCGGCTAAGCAATTGCTTAGCTGAGATTTCTTTAAAAAAATATATAGATGAAAAGTAGTACGGCATTAAAGTCAATCAATGAGTCCACTTCTCTGAAAGCCATTCTCCCGAAGAAAGATAAATTATGTCTGTCTACGATGAATGGACATTTGATTATTAGTAAACAGGAGATTTCTGTAATGAAAGCAGATGATAGTTATTGCCATATTAGCTATGCTGGGAAGAGTATATTATGTTCTATTACCTTAAAGGAGATTTCGTCTAGGATGCATTTGTTGAATTTTGTAAAGGTACACAGATCGTATGTTATTAACATCTATAAGGTTGTTTCGATTAATGCTGCATGTACACAATTGACTATGGAAGATGGACAAGAAATTCCTATTTCAAGAAGTCACAAGAAGGAATTCAAGTATTTATTGTCCTCTTTTTTTGATTAGAGAGTGGCTTCCGCCAAAAGAATAGATCATTCTCTCGCTCTGTACAATGCAAATTTCTGTTTCTTCGAAGCTCGGTAGCTTGCCCGCCGTCTTTCTACGTTCTCTAACTCAGAGCATTCTCATGTTCTTCTTCATTGATCAATCGTTCCTGCTCCATTACTATGGATAGCCTCCCGTCCGCTGTCTTATACCAATTCTGTTTTAGAATTTCGCATATTTTCAAGTTTATAAAAGCAATTACTTCGTTAGAAATACTCATGATAGCTAAGGCTATCCCTGCGTTTTCTGCCTTGTACTTGATTTAGTAATTCTTGAAAATAAAGTGAAACCTCAAAACAGAATTGGTATTACTTCACTCTTCGAGATTGGTCTTGACTACAATAGATCTGTCCGTAATCTAGTCCAGAATTGGTATAGGTGGTGTACTAAGTCAATAAGATAGTACACCTAATTCCGCTCATTATAGCTAATTTCAATAGGTGAATTGAAAAATACTAAAAATTTATTTTTGATCATAAATTGCTGATTAGCAGACTGTTGTTGTTTGTATGAGTGTTCTTTCTTGATTTTATTTCTACAGATAGTTGGTGGTAAGCAAAAAATAACATTACATTTGTAGTGTACTATTATACTAATACACTATAAATATATTTGATTTCATCTTTGTACAATGAGATAGTTGTTAAAAAAAAACTGACTTATGTTAACAATCGAAAACGTCCATTATGGATATAGAAAGAATCAAAGCCTTTTCAATGGCCTTGACTTTACCTTAGAGCCAGGGAAAATTAGTGGGCTTCTAGGAAAGAATGGTTCAGGAAAGTCTACGCTGTTGCGTTTGATTTCTGGAGCTTATTTTCCTCAAGACGGCAATATTTCCTTTGAGGGTAACCCTACACAAAAAAGAGATGTTGAAACGCAAGCTTCTATCTACTTCTTGCAAGAAGATGATGAGTTGCCTAGCTATAAGATCAGCCAGTATCTTAATTTCTATACTCCTTTCTATCCTGAATTTAGCAAGATTGACTTTAATAAGATGCTTGAAGATTTCGAAGTCGATCCCTCTAAAAAAATCAAGGATCTCTCGTTCGGACAAAAAAAGAAATTTAGCGTCGCTTTTGCACTTTCCACTGGAGTAAAATTGCTCATACTTGACGAACCGACTAATGGTATGGATATTCCTTCCAAATCGACTTTTAGGAAAGCGGTGTCGCAGTCCCTTCGTGAAGATCAAAGTATCATTGTATCCACTCACCAGATTAGAGATCTCGGCCAATTACTTGATACCATTATTGTAATAAATAACGGAAAAATCCTCCTAAAAGATGATATGTTTTCGTTGTCGGAACAGTTCTCGTGCAGCTATATGCCAGGCAATACTCCACCAGAATCTTCTCTATATGCTGAACCTGCTCCTGGTGGAAACATCGTGCTTCAGAAAAGTGACGGAACACCATCCGACATTGACATTGAGGTCTTTTTTAATGCCATTATTTCAAACCCTAGTATTCTAAATCAATAATCATGACACTAAAATTATCACGTTTATTTAAGCTTCTTAGGATTGAACTTAGCCATAATTTCCTAAACACTATTCTCATTATAGGACTTGTTTTCATTGGGCTAACTACACTAACCATTGTAATTGAAGCTTTCGAGGGAGCTAATGTTGAGATTGATCTCCATTCTATGTTTCTTTCTATCACATTGATAGGAGGTGTAATAGTAGGATCTGCAAGTTTCGGCGAATTGAGTAAGAGACATACTCGGATTAACTACTTAAACCTACCAGCATCTTCTGTGGAAAAGGTTCTTAGTAAGGCCATAACCTACTTGTTGTTATTTCCCATTTCGGTATACCTGCTCTTCTTGTTTTTGAGTATGATCATAAGTGGGATTAATGCTACTTTTCTAGAGATAGATTCGAACGGCAAATTCGAACTAGAGCCTATTTATATGATTGCAATCATTTTATTCACGATTTCAATTTTCTTCTATGGTTCTGTTCGCTTTAATACCTATGCATTTCCAAAGACACTACTTATGGCACTTTCAGTGTTGTTCATCTTGGGAGGAATAGGTTTCTTAACCGCCTACGCTATTTACCCGGAACTGAGAGCGGTAGTTGCAGGCGATGCACCAGACATGGTATTTGATGGGGGGAATTTAGAAGAGCACTGGGTAATAGACAGCATAAAAGCTTTATACTTTCTCTCGCCTTTATTATTTGTTACGCTTAGCATTTTTTGTTTAAAAGAAAAAGAAGGATAATGGAATTTAAAAAAACAGAATCGATATATGAACAGATTGCCGGCTCTATTCAGGAGAATATTCTAGATGAGGTGTGGAAAGAGGGAGATAGAATCCCGAGTGTGAGAGAAACAGCAGGAAAAATTCAAGTGAACCCCAATACTGTTATGCGAACCTACAGTCTTCTTCAAGATGAGGGGATTATTTTCAACAAAAGAGGCATTGGTTTTTTTGTAGCCAACGATGCCATTCAGAAATCAATTGATATGAAAAAGCAGAAATTCAACCAAGAAATGTTGCCCGAATTCTTTAAGATGATTGACAAGTTACACATTACTTTTGACGAGCTTAAAAGTTCTTATCAAGATTGGAAACAACAAAATAATTAAAAATGAAACGATTAAAAACATATATTAAAATGGAATTGGCAGTACTTGCTGCACTAGTTTTGGGAGTATTGATTCTCCAGCTATTTACTAGAAACCAAATCGATAATTACGAAGAAAAGATTATCGCCTTTCGAGGAAGTTTAGAATCAAAGGAAATAGAAGTAGCAGATTTCGATAAGTTTTACGGATCTACGAACATTAAGATCTCCTTGGTTAAAGGTGATCCCAAAGTGGTTATTACCTCAGCTCCTGAAGTCATCGAAAACATCGAAATTACGGAAGACAATGGTTGGCTAGAAATACGAGATAAGGAGCATGATCTACGAATCGACAATGAGCTAAGAAATGCTAGTTTGATCACAGTTTATTACGAAGATTTGTCAGAGTTACGGTCTGATAAAAATTGTAGCGTACGACAGGAAGGAATGCTTGATAATAGGACTGTAAAGCTAATTAGCGAAGGAAATTCTGTTTTGACGGTGGAAGTGGATGTAGAGAAATTGACTGCTGAAAGTGCAGGGAATTCTCATATGACTATCTCCGGAGAAGCGGACACATTGTCCATCAGTAGCAATGGAAATAGTACTTTAATGACTAAGGCTTGCCTTGCAAGAGTAGCCAATGCTGTTTCGAATGGAAATTCAACACTCAAGTGTAAGGCCGAATTAGAGCTTGAAGGACACGCTAATGGAAATAGTAGCCTTCACGTACTTGGAAGCCCTGTAAAGAAGAATACCAGTTCAAGTCAGAACGCAAGAATTGTCAATTTTTAAGAAAAATAGTGGAAACAGGTACACGAAAAAAGGCATTGACTCTAGTCAGTGCTTTTTTTATGTGTGTATGCACCCGAAACGCTGACATTTCTAGTTGCTCATTCACTTTCTGCACATGCTCCCGTCCTTCTATAGGAAGAGAAGCATGATTGTGTGTGGATTGGTCGAACCCGAATTATACATTAGGTTTTCGTCATGAGAACTTAAAATGCAAAGAGAATGGGAGCTCAACAGTTCTTTTGAAGCGCAGGCGTGGTCCCCATCACGGTGAGCATCAAAAGAGCTGGACGTTCCCATTATTGAAGCAGTTTCAGCTCGTAGTAGATATCTTAATGCATATTTCGGGTTAAAACAGAATTCGTATTAAACCCAAATTTTGCATTAGAAAATTTATTATCTCTTGAACTTCTGCGAGATATAGCACTTCGCTAATTTTCACGCAGTCATCATAGCGATTCTATACCTCATTCGTGAAAACTCATATTTCGGGTTGAACTAGAGAAGCGCTAGAGTCTTTTGGCGGCAGCCAAAAAAAAGGGACAACTCTCACAAGTCATCCCTTCTAGATATTCTTTAAATATATGAATCAATGATGGCATTGATTAATGCACACTAATGCTTAATACATCACTACACCTCTTCATCAGACGCGTAACTAGTAGCAAAACCGATAGGAGGTTTGCCTGAAGGTTGGTCATCATCGTAGTCTTCCCAAGCTACGAGCTCCTTCAAGAATTCCTCGACATGTCTCACTATAAAGCCTTCATTCAACTCACTTGGTCTTACTATTTCCAAGGACTTCGGCTGCTGTGGTTCACCATAACCTTCAAGGAATGGTTGTACAAGTAAAACAACTATCTTACCATTAAATAACTGCTGGTAAACCAACATTCCGTTATTTCGTACAACAGACCTACTTTCATCTGCATCTAGTTTTTCTCTGATTCCACTTTTGATTCGACCTAAATTAAATACAATTACCTCTAGGTTTTCGACTGAGTCTTTAATTTCAATCTCCGCATCAATTGCAGTTTCATCAATGATTTTTTGTAAAGTCGAAGTAATTAATTCCTTTGTTTCTGCAGCCCATTGATCTCTATAGTCATGAGTATTCTGTTTCACTTGCAGGTATTTATCAACCTTCGATTTTAATGCTGTAAAGTTCATATTTTAGTATTCGTTAGCTTTGAAAAAATGTATGCGTCGTATCCAGTATTTCCCGAACTCTGTCCATATTTTCTGCTTGCGCATAAACACGTAGGACTGGCTCAGTTCCTGATGGTCTCAGCATAACCCATTCTCCTTCTTTCTCGAAAAAGAATTTATAACCATCAAGCGTGTCAATTGTTTTTACTTTAAGATTGCCAATGGCATTAATGCCACCAGTCTTACATCTAGCAATCACTTCTTGTTTCTTTTCTTCACTTAAGTGCAAATCATCACGGTAAAATTTGAAGGCACCTAGTCTATCATGCAACATAGCAACAAGTTGCTTCAATGATTTTCCGGTTTTAGCCATAAATTCCATGATCACAAGACCGATCCATATTCCGTCTCTTTCTGGGATAAAACCTTTGACAGCCAATCCTCCACTTTCCTCTCCTCCAACAAGAACATCCTGATCGATCATTATCTCCGCTATATACTTAAAGCCGATTTTAGTAACTTCGAAATCTAAATTAAGTTCTTCTGCTAGCTTTTTCATCTTTTCTGTTACAGAAAATGTTACAACAACCTTTCCTGTCATTTCTTTTTCGACTGCTAGATAATAAAGTAATAGAAGGAGGATATTATGAGAATCTACAAATTCGCCATCCTCATCGTACATTCCTATTCGATCTGCATCACCATCAGTTGCTAAACCCACATAGTTTCCGTCTGAGTTCTTGATGAATTCTTCAAGCTCTTGTAAATTCCTTGAAATCGGTTCTGGCGCTCGCCCATGAAAACCAGGGTTGGTATCGCAATGTAAGAGGGTCGCGTTTGGTAAAATACGTGGTAAAACTCCTTGACCAGCGCCATACATAGCGTCATACACTAGATTGAAAGAAGCATTGTTTATAGACTCGAGGTCAAAAGAAGAAGTCACTTTCTCGTAGTAGATCTCCTCTAAATCAATTTCATGAATTAACGCTGGGTCCGAGCTGATTTCATTTTTTCCAAAAGCTGAATACTCGGGAATCATTGCTTCTACCTCGCTTATATCTTTAGGTACCGAAGGCCCTCCGTGCTTGGATTTAAGTTTGAATCCATTATAGCTAGGAGGGTTGTGGCTTGCTGTAATTACAATCCCTAGATCTGCTTTGGCAAAGACTACTCCATATGAAACCATTGGCGTTGAAACATAATTCGTAGCTCGATGGACTTCAATTCCGTGTGCTGAAAGTACATTAGCTGTTGCCTGAGAAAACATCGCACCTGCAAATCTGCAGTCATGACCTATAACAGCCTTCTTCATTCCTTGGGAGACCATCCATTTCGCAGTTCCTTCAGCTACTCGGATCACATTTTCTAATGTATAATCGTCGGCAATGATTGCCCTCCAACCGTCTGTCCCAAATTTTATTTTTATCGGTTTACTCATCTAACAATTTTTACAATAAACATAAACTATTTCGAAGCCCAACCGAAATTTTGGATTCAAAACTTTAAAAATTATAAGAAATTCAATCATATTAAATAAATTCGTAATATATTTAGGGTTCAAAATCATAACTTCGTGATCAAATTGCAATCGAATAATAAAGTTAGAGTATACGTTGATAACTACCGACATAAGGGCTTACGCCAAAAGTTAGTGAAAGAGCTTGAGGCTTTGGGGATTAGGGATAGAAGGGTATTGCTCGCTATCAATGCTGTTCCTCGACACTTTTTTCTCGATACAGCTTTTGCTGAGCTCGCCTACCAAAATAGAGCTTTTCCCATCGAAGCCGCTCAAACCATTTCTCATCCATACACTGTTGCTTTTCAAACAGAATTACTTGAAATAGAGAGAGGAGACAAAGTACTGGAAATAGGTACAGGGTCAGGTTTTCAAGCCTGCATCTTAGCGCAAATGGGTGCAAAGGTATATTCAATCGAACGCCAAGAAAAGTTATTCAATAAAACAAGTGCTTTCTTGCCACAGATAGGTTTCCGTCAGATCCGTACTCTTTTTGGAGATGGATATAAGGGAGCACCAATGTTTGCGCCATTCGATAAGATTATTGTGACTGCGGGTGCTCATGAAGTACCACGTGCATTGTTTGATCAGCTAGCAGTGGGAGGAAAATTGGTTATCCCAATGGGAGATACAGAGCAGAAAGAAATGCTTTTGTACACGAAGATTTCCGATAGAGAGATCACATGTGAGAAACAGGGTATGTTCGAGTTTGTACCCTTCTTGAAAGGAATAAGTAAGAGTAATTAGTGAAGGTCATAGAGCCGAATACTTTCGAATCCACTTTCACCCGAAATATCCGTTAAGATATCTATCATGAGCTGAAACTGCCCCGATAATGGGAACGTTCAGCTCTTTTGATGTACCTTGAATCATTAATTTGGGTTCACTGGATTGTACCTCTTTGGGTGACTGAGAGTAGGAAAATATTCTGTTTGTTTTCAGTCACTCTTTCCTCGTCTGACTATCATCAACATTCCACCGATAATACTAGGGATTAATATATTTAGCAGCCATATTCCATAACTTCCCAGTATGATTCGATTCTCATCTCCAGCAATAGGCGAAAAAACATAAAGTGCAATGCTTCCACGTAAGCCTACTTGCAATAACGGGGTGAGGGGTAAAATGGTTTGGATACCGTATACTATGGCTATGGCCAAAAGCGTATCAAATGCACTAAAGTCTATTGAAAATATTTGAAAGATCAATACATATTGTAGACAGTACACAAGGTATCTAAATAACGAAAGAACAAATACTTTTTGACGATTTATCTGTTGAAGCTGAGTTGAAATAACATGTAGTTTGGGCATTTTGGCCTTGAGCCAAGAAATAGAAGCTACATATGATACAATTTTGGGAAGAAACAAAAGCACAAGGAAAGTCGCAACACTCACTAAAATACCAATTCCCGTGATGAGCTGATAATCTTCATTTATGAATCGCCGTGTACCGAATGGTAGAAGAAGTACAAGGCTTGCAATAAATACATTAAGTAGATTCTGATAAATCGAACAAATAAAGGTAGAAGCAACTCCCGGAATTCTATGTTCAGGGGCTAAGTAGAGAATTCTACCACCGTATTCACCTACTCTAGCTGGAGTGATAATTCCCAAGGTAATTCCTTGAAATACTGAAGTGAAGGCTCTATAAATGCTCATGTTGTGAACAGGCTTAAGTCCTTCCTTCCATTTTATAGATTCGATTAACCAATTAATCGGCATCAACAACACGATCATGCAAAGAGGGAGAATGGCTTGCGAGGTCATCACCTGTTCGATATTTTCCCATAGATTGACAATGCGGAAATCGTTATACAAGTATCTGTAAACGATGTAAATCAATAGCAGAGAAGCTATAACACGAAATGTGTTAATATATAAAGCTCTCTTTTTACTCGATTTATGATTATTATTGCCCAACTAGCTTATCTTTACCTTATACAAATGTAACAGTATTTTCGATGCGCTTATTAGAACATAAGATTTTAGGGATAGATCCAGGGACGAATGTCTTAGGTTACGGGATATTAAATACAGAAGGGAAAGAGCTGAAAGTAGAAGTGATGGGCGTGTTACATCTTCAAAAACATCCAGACCATGTTACCAAGCTCAAAGAAATATTTCTTCAGCTTCAGGAAATCATTGAGACCTATCTTCCTGCTACATTAGCTATTGAAGCCCCCTTTTTTGGTAAGAATGTGCAATCTATGCTGAAATTAGGTCGTGCCCAAGGCGTTGCTATGGCAGCAGGAATGACAATGGGACTTGATATCACTGAATATTCACCAAAGTCGATAAAGAAATCAGTTACCGGAAATGGAAATGCATCCAAGGAGCAAGTTGCGGCAATGATGGGCCACATTCTGAAAACAAAATTTGTCGATGAATATCTAGATGCCACAGATGCCTTAGCCGCCGCTATGACGCATTACAATTCACATAATTCATTGCATTTTGCAAAAGGTACAGTCTCGAATAAGAGTAAGAAAATCAGCGGAGGAGGGAAGAAGTACAGCGGATGGGATACATTCATCAAAGAAAATGCAGGAAGGGTTAAGAAGTAGGAGAAATGTTGCAATCAAAACTTTTGGTGCATCTGTCTCTTACCAGCTTTATTATTAGCTCTTATCTATAGTTTTTTGAGCAGTTGAACAGTTGAGCTTTGTGACTTTATACTTACTATGCAACGGAATAATTCGATCAGCTTTCATAGAAATGCTGGTTGAAGCCGATTTATGTATCAGATTTTTGTAATAGATATCTTACTGCATATTTCGGGTTAAACCCAAATTATGCTTTAGAAAATTTATTACGTCTAGAATCACCTGCGAAATCTAGCACTTCGCTAATTTTCATTCAATCATCAAAGCGAGCGATGTTATGCTTCATTCGTGAAAACCCATATTTCGGGTTTATGCAGCATTGCAAAATGAAAAAGGCATCCTTCAAGCACTTCGTCTCCGAGACCAAGCTCCCTTTGTACATATAATAAAAAAATCTATGTGTTTTTGTCGAAATTGTAAATTCTGCAAGGTACAATCAGTTGCATATTTGTATCATCAAATAACAATAAGACATTAAAACATAAAATTATGAAACAATTATTAAGCTTATTCGCACTAACAATATTCCTTTTTTCTTGCACTGATGTAACTGAAGTAGACGTTAATGCAGACTCTGCAATCAGTGGCAAGTACAACACAATGCGAGTTGTAGGTGACTATATCTATGCTGTAACAGACACTGAGTTAGTAACAATTGACAAATCAGACAGTGAGTTTCCAGTTGAGATAGACAGGCATGAATTAGGAGGACAGATTGAAAACTTATATGCAGTAGAAGACGCGCTTTTTATAGGGTCAGAAACTGATATGCACATTTTTGAACTAAAAAGCAATGGAATTCCTGAGTTGAAAAGCTCAACTGAGCATATCGTTTTTGAAGAAGGACCAGTACAGGTATGCGATCCGGTAATATCTGAAAAAGACATAGCTTATGTAACACTAAGCTCAGAACAGCCGAATAATACCGACCCTTGTTCTAGAACTATAATATTGAACGAGCTTAAGATTTACAATGTAGCAAGCTTATCATCACCTAAGTTATTACATTCAATTCAAATGGATTCACCACAAGGTTTAGCGATCGATGGAGATTTACTATTCATCACTAATCTGAACACTGGAACAGATATATATAGGGTAGATCATAAAGGAAATGTTGAATTAGAAAATCATATCGAAGGAGGAGCGCACGATGTAATCGCAGTAAATAATAAAGTGATGATTGTAAGTTCAACTGAAATTAACCAATACAATTACTCGAATGTACAAGATATCATTCACTATGGAACGATAGCATTATAAGAAACTTAAAGGCGGAGAATTAATTTCCCATTATCACCCACTTATTGAAACTTAATATTGAAAAACTTAAAAGCCTGCTTCGACATTTGTTGAAGCGGGCTTTTTATCTTAAGCTGGTGACGAAAACTTGATCCCGAATTATGCATTAGGTTTTCGTCATAAATATCTTATACTAATGCATATTTCGGGTTTTAGAATTCTTCCCTAAGAATAGACTCATTTGTTGTTACTTCGAAAGCGTGTCTTTAGGCAGGTCATTTGTAATAAAGGCCAGAAAGAAAAGAGACTATGGACTATCTCCATCTTAAATAATAGTATTACTAAGTGCGCCTATAGAATTATTATTAAAATAAATGTAT
>CALBVQ010000032.1 GCA_937969485.1 uncultured Saprospiraceae bacterium
TGATAGTTTAGATGGAGTAATTAGCTGGGATATTCTTGGTGGCGTTGGTCCATATGAAACTGAAATTAATGGAGTGACGGTAACATCACCTTTGAGTGATTTGCCTGCTGGTGAATATTGCTTCGAAATTTCTGATGATAATGACTGTAGCATAATATCTTGCGTGACAGTTGAACAGCCGCAGGAAATATTAATTAGCGAAGTTATTACGGGTGAGTCCTGTTTTAATTCTGATGATGCAGCAATAGATATCACCGTTGAATTTGGGAATCCTCCGTATGATTATAGTTGGGAGGGCCCAGGTGCATTTACTTCCGTATCTGAAGATCTTGAAGGTATTGACAGCGGAATTTATGCAGTAACTGCCACCGATTCTAAAGGATGTGCTCAAACTGCAGTTTATGAAATTATTGAGCCTGAATCAATCGAAATTGCAAGCGAAGTGCTGAACATCCAATGTAAAGGAGAAGAGACAGGTTTCCTAAATATCACAGTGACTGGTGGTACTCTTCCATACGAATTCGAATGGATAGGCCCCAACGGATATACGAGTGATGAAGAAGATATAATCGATGTTTTTGCCGGAGCATATACTGTTATAGTAAGCGACTCAAATGATTGTATTGCCCAGGGTTCATTTGAAATTTTAGAACCGAATACTGGAGTAAATGCGAATATTTCTGAAGATGATGAAGTATGCTTCGGGGCAACTAATGGAGTGGCAAGTGTAGCTCCTTCTGGAGGTAGTGCACCTTACGATATAACATGGAGTACAGGCAGTAAATTTACCAACTTGAATGGCTTATCTCCCGGTAGATATTATGTGACCGTTGTTGATGGTTCATTATGCACAAATGTGGACTCGCTGGATATTATCGAAAGAGATCAGATTCTGATTGAAACAGATGTAGAATCATCATTATGCTTTGAATCATTTGATGGTTCTGCTGTAGTATCTCAAATAAGTGAAGGAGGACAAATTCAAAATATTGCAGATTATACTTATTTGTGGACTTCTACTCCGAATCAATTTACTGCAGAGGCAATTAACCTGAAAGGTGGGCAAGATATACAGCTTATTGTTACAGATGAGCTAGGGTGCACTTCAGTCACCGAAGTAGAAATACCTACCCCTGAAGCAGTAAGTGCACGATTAGAATTTGTCGACTCAATAAGCTGTGCATTGGGTGATAATGGAAGTATCGTAATCCAAGGTACAGGAGGAGACGACTCTTACGAGTATCAATGGGGACAAGGCACGAACTTTCAAACAGGTCCTGCTGCCAAAAATTTAAAAAGTGGTAATTATAATGTCACGATAACAGATGGTAATGGTTGTACTGGTGTAGAGGAATTTGCGATTCAAGATCCGTTTCCAATAACATTGAACTTCAGGATATTTGATGTCTTGTGCTTTGGAGAGGATAATGGAGAAATAGAGTTAATAGCAAATGGAGGTACAGAGCCTTACAGTCTTAATTGGTCGACTGGTGATAACGTTGACGAGTTAACTGGTCTTGAAATAGGGGATTATTATGTTACTGTAACTGATGCAAAGGATTGCGAAGTTGTTGATTCTGTAACTGTTGCTCAGCCTGAAGCTCCTCTGGATTTTGATATCATTACTAATGATGTAGATTGTAATAATGGCCAGAATGGCTCTATTATCATTGAGCCGATTGGAGGTGCAGGAAATTATATTTATAGTTTGGATAATTTCATATTTAATGGATCAACTGAGCAGATAGGCTTGAAGGAAGGTTTCTATAACGTATATGTAAAAGATGCAAATGGTTGTATCGATAGCATAAATGACGTTCAAATTATCAGCCCAGCTCCATTAGAACTAGATTTAGGCCCTGACGTGTATTTGAATTTTGGAGAGACCTATCAATTTGATCCTGCTATAGGTAATTTCGTTGGCTCGTTGACTTTCAAGTGGGAGTCGCCAGATCTCGATCTGCTTTCATGTATAGATTGTCAAACACCTTTCTTCGATGCACAAAGGCAAGCATCTTACCGTCTAGTCGTTCAGGACGGGAGGAATTGTATTGTTGATGATTTTATCAATTTATACATTGAAAATAGTGATGCTGTTTTTGTTCCTTCAGGTTTTACTCCCAATGGAGATTTCAATAATGACTTATTGAGTGTTTATGGAATTGAAGGTGTGCAAGTAAATGTATTTAGAGTTTATGACCGTTGGGGTGAGGTAGTTTTTGAGGATGAAGACTTTGAAGTGAATGACACCAATCGTGGATGGGATGGAATCTTTAAGGGTAAAGAAATGCCACCTGGAGTTTATACTTGGGTGGTTGAAGCAGAGTTCACCAATGGTTTTAAAGATATTTATTCAGGCAACACAACATTGATTAAGTAATGAAAAAAGTAGCCTTATATATAATCATACTAATCTGTAGTTCAGCGATCTTACAAGCGCAAGACGCTACCTATTCTCAGTTTTATAATGCCAATGTATTATTGAATCCGTCATTGACTGGAGTTTTTGATGGACAACAGCGCATAGCAATAAACTACAGAGATCAATGGAGTAGTATCCATCGCTCACAATCGTACAAAACGCTAAGTGCTCAATTCGATGCCAAGATTCACACGAAGAATAATGATTTCTTGACATACGGTATCGATTTTACGAGGGACGAATCTGGAGCTTCAGCTTATGTGCAACAGAATGGGCATATTAATGTAGGTTACATTAAGCAGATCGGTGCTAATGCCTATAGCTCAACTGATCACTTTCTTGTAGGGGGGATAAAAATTGGCTTTGGCCAAAACAGAGTCGACCCTTCACAAATATGGTTCGGTAACCAATTTGATACAAACAACGGTAATATTAATCTCAATAGACCAAGTAACGAGGAATTGATAAATATGAATGGTCGATCCCCATTGTACGAGGATGTAGGATTTGGACTTTTGTATTATGCAATTTTTAGTCCAAGAAATAATTTCTACACAGGATTCTCGGCTAATCATTTAAGTAGACCTACTATTTCATTAACTGAATTTGGTGATATCCGCCTAAAAAGGCTTTTTACATTTCATGCAGGTGGTGAGATTCTTGCCACTAGGGAATTGAGCTTTATGCCCAATGTTGTTGCTTATTTCCAAGCACCTTCCCGTATGGTGATGCCTGGATTTCACGCTAGATATCAGCATAGAGACTGGAGAGAAATTGCTTTGAGAGCAGGAATGTGGACTAGAATTGTGAGAGGAGAACCACAAGTTGTAGTTAATGATGCAATTATTGTTAGCGCAACTTTCGAATATGAAGCTTGGTTGTTCGGAGTATCGTATGACGTAACCACAAGTAGACTAATTAATACAAATAGTGGTCGAGGAGCTTTCGAATTTTCTTTGCAATACATCAATAGAGATACTAAGTATCGAAAACCAATAACTTGTCCTAAGTTCTAGCAACTCTTTTGAAAGTTCAATTGATAGGTGGCGTTATTACTACGTGTTCAGAGAAATTCTATGGACTCCTGGTCTATACTCTTTAGTCAGTAAAGATCTTAAGAAATCGAAGTAATTCTTATTCTCAACAAAGTTTATGTCCTTTAGGTCAAGGATCAAAACAGGATAGGAAAGGACATTTCTAAAATATTCAAAGTACGAATTCTGTACTGTAGTCAAGTAATCTTTTGAAATATTCATCTCATAAGGTCTCCCTCTTTTGTCAATATTTTCTTTTAAAATATCTACATGTCTATGGAAATAGACAACCAAGTCAGGCTGCTTGAAATTAGCATTCAGCACCTGAAATATTTTTTGGAATAAGCGAAACTCTTCTTCTGATAAGTTCTTTCTAGCAAATAGAAGCGTTTTCAAAAAGAAGTAGTCACCTAATACGAAATCATCAAAAATGTTTCTCACAGACAAGATACTGCTCATTTGCTTGTGCCTTTCAGTCATGAAGAATAACTCCACAGTGAATGCAAATTTTTCAGGATTCTCGTAAAACATCGGAAGAAACGGATTGTCGTCGAATTCTTCCAGAATTAACGTACAATTGTTTTCCTTTTTCATCATCTCACAGAAGGTCGTTTTCCCCGATCCTATATTACCCTCTATACATATGTAATTGTATGGTATCTTATTCGACATTAAATTCTTTACGTTTTACTTCTGTTATATCTTTACACTTGTCAAGCAAATGCTTCGCAGTCAATTTCGTGACAGGATCAACCCAGTCACAGGAAATCTCTACCAATGGTTCCATCACAAATTTGCGGTCAGCAAATAGTAAATGTGGAATGTTTAGAGTAGGAGAGTAGATGACTTTTTGATAGTAGTATATTATGTCAATATCAATTACTCGCTCTCCCCACTTCTCCCTTTTTACGCGTCCCATTTCCATTTCCAGTTCTTGCATTTTACGCAATAGCTTGAAAGGATTTATATCTGTTTTGACTAAAACCAATTGGTTATAAAAGTTTCGCTGATCCGTTTTGCCCCAAGCTGCAGTTTCGTAAATGGAGCTTTTACTTACAATTTCAACAATCGCACTTAGCTTTAACTTGGCATCATCAAGCGCCGCTCTTCTATCTCCTTTATTCGAACCTAGTTGCAGGCAAACCATCCTAATGCTAATTTTGGGTTTAACCCAAATATACAGCAGTAAATATAGATATGTCATAATCTCGTATATTTTTTATTGGAATATGACTAAAACAGCTTTAAATCAAGCAATTAAAAGTTCTGCAATCCTCCCAAAAGAAACTGCTGTTACAATTACTATGAACAAAGTTTGAAAACACATGTAATTTTTATGATATTGCATGGTCCATAAAAACCACTTCTAACAAAATAATAAAATGAGAAAAAAGCTACTTTTACCTTTATTACTGTTATTGCCCATTTTTGCATTCGCCCAAGATGCGATAGGTATCGATCAGAAGATTGATAATTTCTTCGGCGCTGCGACAGGGTGGTTTGTTCAGCTGATATTCAAATCAGTGCCGATAGCCGAAGGCGTAAATGTTCCGTGGGTATTGTTTCCTCTGATTCTTGGTGCATTGTATTTTACAGTGTATTTCAAGCTAATCAATTTTAGAGGTTTTTTTACTTCAATTAATATCGTCCGTGGAAATTATGATGACGTAGATAGCCATACCTCCATGGTTGCTGCTGGGGATGCAACTCCAGCTGGTGATATCAAAGAGACCATCAAGGTAGAGGGCGAGGGCGAGGTGTCTCACTTTCAAGCATTGACTGCTGCGCTTTCAGCAACGGTAGGTTTAGGGAATATAGCTGGTGTTGCAATTGCAGTATCCATCGGTGGGGCAGGAGCAACATTCTGGATGATACTGGCTGGATTTTTAGGAATGGCAAGTAAATTTGTTGAATGTACTTTAGGGGTAAAATACAGAGATGTAGATGAAAATGGTACCGTGTACGGTGGACCCATGTACTATCTTAAAAAAGGCCTTAAAGAAAAGAATTTAGCTGGACTAGGGAAAGTATTGGCCGTTCTGTTTGCGATATTCGTAATTGGTGGCTCTTTTGGGGGCGGTAATATGTTTCAAGTAAATCAAGCTTTTCAATTAGTTGAATACATTTCAGGTGGAGAGGAGTCTTTCCTTCATGGTAAAGGATGGCTTTTTGGAATTGTAATGGCGGTCGCTGTTGGGATTGTGATAATTGGTGGAATAAAGTCTATCGCGAAAGTGACAGATAAAATCGTACCTTTTATGGTATTAATTTATGTGGCAGCTTCGCTTTGGGTAATTGGTAGTAACATATCAATGTTAGGAGATGCTTTCTACCAGATTTTTGACGGTGCATTCTCTCCGGACAGTATAGAGGGTGGATTAATTGGTGTATTAGTTGTTGGGTTCCAACGTGCGGCATTCTCCAATGAAGCAGGGATAGGTTCAGCTTCTATTGCTCACTCCGCAGTAAAGACTAATTATGCGGCAAGTGAGGGTTTAGTCGCTCTGCTAGAGCCTTTTATTGATACTGTAGTTGTTTGTACAATGACTGCTGTCGTGCTTATTATTACTGGTGAATTAGCAAATTCAACTTTAGTTGCTGGGCAAAATACCGAGGCAATATTATTTACAACTAAGGCATTCGGTTCTGCAATTTCATGGTTCCCTTATGTCCTCACAGTTGCTGTGGTCTTGTTTGCCTTTAGTTCTATGATTAGCTGGTCTTACTACGGATTTCAAGGTTGGTCATATCTTTTTGGAAGAACAAAATCTGCTGAGATTTCATACAAGGTGATTTTCTGCCTTTTTGTTATAGTAGGTGCAGCGGCAAGCCTAAGTTCTGTTTTAGATTTCTCTGATGCAATGATTTTCGCCATGATGGTTCCGAATATGATCGGTTTAGTTATTCTTGCTCCAAAGGTTAAAGAGGAGTTAGCTAAATATATGGCGGCTATTAAAGCCAGAAAAAGTTCGTAAATAATTAAACATATATATATATTAAGAGCCTTTCTCGATTCATTTTGAGAAAGGTTTTTTTTGGGGTTACCCCCAAAGGCCTTTGTTATGTGCGCCTTTATGAATATATCTTTACGAATGTAGAAATTTAGGAAAAATGTTATCTTGCAGAAATAGGAAGATAATTGGTTTATCTCTTGATTATGCTTTACACAAAAGAAAAAAATGAATCTAAACTTACTGTCATGTGACGCTGCAAGACCCGACCAACGCGCTATTGCGAAATGCCTGAGTGAGATTGCTATCGGTATGGATGATTCCTTAGCTAGCGAAATGACAGGGATTTTGCTCGAAGGAGAAGTTATTGAAATCGAGGTGGACGATAAGAATTCTAGCTCTGCATTTAGGGCCCTGCGTAAGCTTACCATTGATTATGAAATTGTGGACTGAGCTCTTCCGTGATCGAAGAAGTAAGTTAAACTTACCTCAAGAAGCCTGGCTCGGATGCTGAATGTGAGTGGACGCTGGATCTATTATAGTACTACCTTATGAAAGACGTGATCAATTTAATCTACATGCTTTTGTTCTTGGGACTTGGTTCTTTTTTCTGGTTGGTTTTTGCGCAACACGGAATGAATGAGGGTGGCGAGAATGATTCTGCCCTTGTTGCTTGGTGCGGAACCTCAAATTTCACCACGATTCCTGCTCATGCTCATGAAGGGAAAATCCTCTTCCGAAACTATTGTGCGAGTTGTCATGATAAGGCAATGACTCGACATATGACGGGTCCTGCTTTGGGAGATTTTACGAAGTCATGGAACAGTGACACATTGTTAATCCTAGATTATTTACGAGATAGTGATACATTCCTTGATACCTCTAGCTTTGCTCGCTCTCAATTCCTTAAGGTAGAGTATAAAGATATAGGTTCTCATGGCTTCGTCAACTTAACAAAAGAGGAACTTCAAGACTTAATAGCTTACATAAATTTATGAATTGTTTGTAAGATGCAAAAGTAGAGTTGTTTCGGTAATAAATTGTTCAGTTCTTGATATGTAAGCTATTTGTCGCATGTGCTTTACGTATAATATAAAGTAATTATATGTGAGTTTATTGGTTTTTGGATGGTCATATTTATGTCTAAAAAAAACAACCTAATTCGTTATGGAATTGTTAAGAAATAGTTGTCAAGCTCAATAATGTTATTAGCTTTGCGACTTAACATATACTATTATATTATATGCGTCAGTATCTCACACTTCTTGAGCACATTCTTGAAAATGGGGTTAAGAAATCCGACCGTACAGGGACAGGAACATTTAGTACTTTTGGGTATCAAATGCGTTTCGACTTGACAGAAGGTTTTCCCATGCTTACGACGAAGAAATTACACCTCAAGTCAATCATACACGAATTACTGTGGTTTATCAAAGGAGATACAAATGTCAAGTATCTTCAAGAAAATGGAGTGAAAATTTGGGATGCTTGGGCTGACGAAAATGGAGAGTTAGGACCAGTTTATGGTAAGCAGTGGAGAAATTGGATTAAGCCAAACGGTGAGTCAGTTGATCAACTTATGCGTGCCATTGATCTGATCAAAAATAACCCAGACAGTAGAAGAATAATAATTAATTCTTGGAATGCTGGAGAGCTTGATGAGATGGCATTAACTCCTTGCCATTGTCTATTTCAATTTTATGTAGCAGATGGTAAACTATCTTGTCAGTTATATCAGCGCTCTGCTGATACATTTCTAGGCGTACCATTCAACATAGCATCATATGCTCTTTTTACCATGATGGTTGCTCAAGTATGTAACTTGCAAGTTGGGGAATTTATCCATTCTTTTGGCGATGTACATTTGTATACAAATCATATAGAACAAGCAAAGTTGCAGCTTACTAGAGAGCCGCGACCTTTGCCTAAAATGATTATTAACTCAGAAGTTGATGATATTCTAGATTTTACATATGAGGATTTTTCTTTAATTGATTATGATCCTCACCCTCACATCAAAGCGAAGGTTTCGGTGTAGAAAAGTTCAAGCATGTATTTTATTTAGACAACGTCTAAATAGGACGAAACTGTGCTTAAAATATTGGTAATAGGTATATGTGTACCTATTTTTGCGGATAAATTCTGATATGTCACAGTTGAGTCAGATTTCTGTGAGATTTTAGTAAAATAATTAACGTCGATTTGTTGACTATGAATAATAAATATATTGCCACGTTTTTGAAGTCATTCTTACTTGTTCTATTCTTAGCAAGTTTTAATACTTCTCATGCCCAAACTCCAGAGGATGCGGGTAAAACACTGTTTAGAAATTACTGTGCTTCATGTCACTCTAAGGATATGAAGAAGAATATGACTGGTCCTGCTCTTGGAGGAGTTGAGGAACGATGGGCGGATTATTCACAGGAAGATCTCTATGCGTGGATTAGAAACTCTCAAGCTATGATCGCTGCGAATCATCCACGTGCAACTGAGTTGTGGCAGCAATATGATGGAGTGATTATGACTGCATTTCCAAATCTGACAGATGATGATATTTCATCTTTATTGGCTTACATTAATGGAACCTACAATGGCACCTACCCAGTTGGTGGAGTAGTTACTGATCGTGCTGTTGGCGATCCGCAAGAAAAGAAGGGAGTCAGTAAGTGGCTTTATGCTGGGTTACTGGGTTTCCTAGCATTGTTGGCTTTAGTGCTAGCAAGAGTGATTGGAAACTTAAATGTAATCGCAGCTAAAAAAGAAAATCCAGATGCTATTGTAGATAGAAAGTCTATCCTTGATATCCTTACTAGTAAAGGTTTGATAGGATTTGTTTTATTTGCTTTGATTCTTTTAGGTGGATATACTACTGTGAATAATGCGGTCAGTTTAGGTCGTCAACAAGGATATGCTCCGGAGCAGCCGATTAAATTTTCTCACAAGACGCACGCAGGCTTAAACAAAATAGATTGTCAGTACTGTCATGATGGGGCAAGAAGATCGAAGCATTCTGTTATCCCAGCTACGAATACATGTATGAATTGCCACAAGGCAATTAACTACGGTAGCGAACATGGTACAGCAGAGATTACCAAAATATACGCGTCCGTAGGTTTCAATCCTATGGAGAATAAGTACATCGAGAATTACGACGAGATGGCAGACTCTGATGTTGAAGCTTTATTCAAGAAGTGGATCGTTCAAGGAAACAAAGAAAATAATGACAAGTATGCTGAAGGGGCTGAAGACGCTTTAGACGAATTAGCTGATGAGCAGTGGGGAGAAGTTTTCTCTAGTTTGACGAATGAACAAAAGAAAAGTGTAAAAGGACCTATCGAGTGGGTTAGAATTCATAACCTACCTGACCACGTTTATTTTAATCACGCCCAGCACGTAAGTGTAGGAGGAGTTGAATGTCAGACTTGTCACGGGCAAGTAGAAAATATGGAAGTTGTACAACAAATGTCTCCTTTATCAATGGGATGGTGTATTAACTGTCACAGACAAACAGCGGTAGATTTTGATGATGCTTACTATAGTGCATATGAAGACTATCATAAAGAATTAAAATCTGGTGACAGACTAAATGTTACAGTAGAGGATATCGGAGGACTAGAATGTCAAAAATGTCACTACTAAAGAATACGAACAACTAATTGCGATAATATATAACTTAATATAATGAAAGGAAAAGATCAAGGTATTTGGATAGGGGAGAAAGATCTCACAAACGACCCATCCTTTATTGAAATTTCCAAACAAGAATTCGCTTCTTTACCAGAAGCTCTTGGAAATGCAGAGGCTGTTGAAGAAATTGGGGGAAATCGAAGAGATTTCATGAAGATGCTTGGATTTGGAGTAGGTGCTGCTGCAATAGCTGCAAGTTGTGATGTTCCCATTAAGAGAGCAATCCCTTACACTGTTAAACCAGATACTATAGTTCCTGGTGTTGCGAC
>CALBVQ010000033.1 GCA_937969485.1 uncultured Saprospiraceae bacterium
TCAACAGTTCTTTTGAAGCGCAGCCGTGGTCACCATCACGGTGAGCATCAAAAGAGCTGGACGTTCCCATTATCGAAGCAGTTTCAGCTCGTAGTAGATATCTTAATGCATATTTCGGGATAAACCATAAAGAATATGCAACACAAAAAAAGGCTGCTTGCGAAACGCATGCAGCCCTATTACTATTCGAACACAAAAGTTGTAGCTTCTAAAACTCTACAACTAGAATTTTACAACTTTCTGCATTTCAGTCTTCAATCCATCTTCGTTAGTCAGCTGGATAAAATATATTCCTTGAGCATATGTTGCCATATTCAACTGGTAATTATTCGTTGAGAAGATGATTCCGTTATCGATACGTACTCCAGCACTGTTCATTACCGAAAGCATCTTATCGCCTGTCAAGTCAGTAGTGATCACAGCTCTATCAGAAACTGGATTAGGAGAAATATCTAAAGTATGGTAGGTCATATTCTCCGTATCATTAATAACTCTTATTGTGTACTTGAAATTGTTAGTAATAATAGGATCATTTCCATCGAAATAAATCGCTGCATCATTAAAAATATCCTCACCAGGTTCTAATTCCTCCCTCAGGGTGATTGCAAATGTTACAAACCCATGAGACTCCGGCTCGTTAGCAAAACTATCAACTAGCTTGATATCTTCGAACAAGAAAGTAAGTTTTCCATCTTCCACTGACATTGAATAATCATGACTTGACATCTTAGGCCTTATAGAATTTATGTCAAATTGCGCAGATAATTCATCTTCAATTCTTACCGTAAAGGCAGTATCCGTTCCAGTATTTTGGAATCGAATCATATACTCCAGTTCGTCACCAGCGTCGATGTAGTTAAATTCTCCATCACCCTGCGTTAACCCTGTCTTGTCATTAGGATCATAGGAACCGATTACCTCGAAACAGAACTCTACCGTTGACTGGCTAAAAACTGCGCAAGAGGCTTCAATCGAACTCATATCCAAAAACGCGTTGTAACACAAGCTATCACCCATCTCGACTCCACATGGTGTTTCGTATTGCACAACAAAGTTCGAACAATCAAACGAACCCATTTCGCCAATAGTTGTGGTAAATACTCCTGAAACATCATCAAATGTGTAATCCACTGGTGGTGATGTATTAAGAATAATAGCACCTGGCAACATTTGCACTGATAAATCACCGCCAACATATGCTACTGGCCCAGCATTACAAACTGAAACTGCCATGTAACTGTTCAATTCACATGGTCGTGTGATCCACGGTAAGATATTTACATGCATACTAGGACAATCTATTAATGCCGAAAATGTCGCATTGATGTCCATCAATGTGTCATTATCTATAGTCACTTGATCTACTTGATCACAAACTGCATAAATCGGCAGAATAGGTTCGTAAGTTAAATCATATGTGCCATTTGGTAGAGTATATTCGTATCTTCCATCAGTATAAGAATATGTAATTATGGGGTTATCTGTCCCATCATCCATAGTTACTTTAGTAGCCAACATTGCGTTTTCCAAAATTACATCACAATTTTCAGTATCAAAAGTGGTATAACCACTAATGTTGTCATCTGGTAAATCAAAGTCACATGCTATTTCGAAATGGTCTATTACGCCACTCAATGTGAGTAGTAGTCCATAATTCCAGGGATTTGGTAATTGAACATGTGGAAAACTTGGTTCTAGGCTAGAATCAACGTACACTTGACCATCAGGGCAAATCAAAGCGAATGACGGCATGGCAAATACCCCAAATCCTGATAAACCCCAAGAAGGGTCGTCGTCATTGATTAGCGGAAAATTACAAGCTTCATTAAAGTCCATAACCGCATTTCCGCCTCCATCTAGGTCCTCTGCATGGGTAGAACTATCAATTTCATAGCCAACAATTCCTAAGACATCTAACCCTTCACTTCCATATAATTCATATGCTTGCTGAAGCGATCCTGTATCCAACACGTACTTATCCCAAGGATTCCACGTCGCAAAAAAGTGTATCAAGACCGGTTTACCTTGTTCAAGGTAATCCGCCTTAAGATCGAAGGAATTTCCATCTGAGTCAACTGTAACTAAATCAGGGATATGATCAAATTGTGCATTAAGAAAACTGAATAGAGAAAGAAAGAATAGTGTAAAGATTGTACTTCGCATATTGAGTTATTGATTAATCGTTTAGACTAAAGTTAGTATATGTATATTTTCAATACTATGACATATTATCGAATGAATGTGCTGCGCTCAAGTAATAATTAGACGAAAGTCAATTCGCTTGCTATTGTAAAATGATTTGCTTTACAAGCTTTTCTCCAAGCTCTTCGTTAAAACGATCAACGAGTTCTGCCCTTCCCATAAAAAGCTCCTGCCGCAGAGGCGCTGACGAAATTTTCAAATAAATGGTACCCTTCGCAAAATAAATAGATGAGGTATGATTGATAATGAGTTTCCCAAGTTTATCTGCCCATATCTTACGAACTTTGGAATCGTAATATCCAGTGCTTAATGGCCCCTTCTTCATCATTCCCTTCAACACGTCATTAATCGGCTGATCATTATGCTTCTTCATTCTTCCTTGTCTTTAAGTGAAATGATATGGACATTATCGTCCTTTACTTCAAATAAAGAAAAGTCATATTTAAGTTCCTCAAAAATCAACCTTAATCTATTCAATTCAGTATCTGTGATAAATACTTGGCCTATATCAATATCTTTTAATAAACTTATTAGATGCATTACCCTATTTCCATCCAGTTTATCAAAAATATCATCTAGCAGAATAATTGGCTTTTCATTCTGTCTCAGATGCAGAATTTCGTATTGACTCAGCTTCAAGGCGAGTATAAATGACTTTTGCTGACCTTGTGATCCCACATATCGAATCATATTCTCCTCATTAAAAAACTTGATATCATCCTTGTGCACTCCAGTCGAAGTTCGCTGCAATATCTTATCCTTTTCTCTACTTTCTAAGAGTAGCTCCGCAAAGGGCTGGTCTGTCAACTTAGACTTGTATTGAATATCGCAAACCTCACTATTCCCGCTGATCTTGCTATACATTTCATGGAAAACTGGCGTCATTTCAAGAATCATCTCCGTCCTTTTAGCATGAATATAATTACCATGCTCTACTAGGCTTTTATCGTAAATATCTAATAAGGATAGATCGAGACTTCGATTCTTTCCGTAGTCCTTAAGCAATTGATTACGCTGTCTCAGCACATAATTGTATTCTATAAGATGTTGTAGATATGTAGAATCCAATTGTGAAATAGTAGAATCTATAAATCTTCTTCTTTCTTCTGAACCTTCGTAAATCAATTGCTGATCTTTTGGAGCGATCATCACTGTTGGTATAAGACCAATATGGTCTGCTAATTTTTCGTACTTTTTCTTATTTTTTTCAAAAACCTTCGGGCTCTTTTTTTTAATTTTTGCTGCTATACTCACCTTTTTCTTACCACTAACAAAATTTCCAGCTATACGCATAAAATCAGTATCATGCTTGAAATTATGAGTGTCGCTATGATTAAAGTAGGAACGGGTCAAGCCCAAATAATATATAGCATCTATGAGATTCGTCTTACCCTTGCCATTCAATCCAGTGATCAAATTAAAGTGTCGATGAAAGTCGCAATGAACCTCTCCGTAGTTTTTATAGTTTACAATATGTAATTTAGTTAATTCCATCCACCTTTGAATTAATTGAAAATTCGCATATTTGCCCGAATTCCGAGTGCGAAATTACAACTTGAAAGATAATAAACTGAAAAAAGATGGCAGAAGTAGCAGCAAAAGCTAAAAAGAGTGCGAAAACAACAAGAGGAAGCAAGAAATCTTCAAAGTATCCAAAGAAAACTTGGTTAACTTGGTTTGAGACGATGTATCGCATTAGAAAATTTGAAGAAAAAACGCTTTTGGCATACAGCCAACAGAAGATTCGTGGATTTTGCCATGTCTATATTGGTCAAGAAGCAATTGGTGCCGCTTTAGTTACTGGAATTCGAAAAGAAGACCCAGTAGTCACTGCTTATAGACAACATGGTGTTGCGCTTTCAAGAGGACTTACGTCCAATAGTTGTATGGCAGAGCTCTTCGGAAAAGAAACAGGATGTGTTAAAGGAAAAGGAGGCTCAATGCACTTTTTCTCTAAAGAACACAACTACTTCGGTGGAAATGGTATCGTTGGCGCTCAAATCCCCATTGGTACTGGAATTGGTTTTGCTGAAAAATATAGAGGAACAGATAATTTCTGTGTGACGATGTTTGGTGATGGTGCTGCAAGGCAAGGTGCTTTATACGAGTCA
>CALBVQ010000034.1 GCA_937969485.1 uncultured Saprospiraceae bacterium
CAGTACGATTAATGATGGCTAATGCGAAAGATCGTCAGTAACCGCTCGATTAACGAAATTCATGACGCCAGTCAAGAATTTTGATTCAAATAATGGTTGCGGTCAACGTACAGTTGGATCTGAATCGGCAAGTGAAGAAGCGAAGTCAATTTTGAAAGGCTTTGATTTTAATATCAAAGCTATTCTTTCAAGTATTTTTTTCAACCCGATCAACCTGAATACTGAAACTGGTGAAGTTTCTATGCTTGCTCTGGTTCCAAGCAACGATTTCGAAGCTAGCGCTTCTTACTTTTTTTATGCCCCACTATAACTTAAAGGTGGAGTATATTACTGGACCTCAAAGATTGACTTCGCTGCGCTCGTCGATCTTTGAAGTGGGTTTTACAAGTATAAAATCCTTCGAAGCTAGCGCTTCTTGCTTTTTTTATGTCCCACTATAACTTCAAGGCGGAGTTTATTGCTGGTTTTGCTACGGAGTATATTTTTGGTCTTCAAAGATTGACTTCGCTGCGCTCGTCGATCTTTGAAGTGGGTGTTACAAGTATAAAATCCTTCGAAGCCAGCGCTTCTTGCTTTTTTTATGTCCCACTATAACTTCAAGGCGGAGCCTTGGTTACAGTGGGACATAAAAAAAGCCTTCAACTTTCGTTGAAGGCTTTTATAGTTGTAGGGGTGAAAAGATTCGAACTTTCGACCCCTTGGTCCCAAACCAAGTGCGCTAACCGGACTGCGCTACACCCCTAACTAAATTTGCTTTACTGCTAAAGCGCCGCAAATATAAGTTTTTCACAGACATATAAAACAGTAATTTTAAAAAAAAATATCTTTTTCTTCAATAAACTTTTATCAGGTGCCTCAAACCTAGCTATAGTCATATTATGCTGTTTTACAATAAGAATTTTTCTCAATGTGTTTCTCGCTTTGATTGGTTGGTATCCACCTGCACGCTTCATCGGTTTGCTTCTTTGTAGCGCTAACTCACGTCAATCTGTGATATCGGTCGCTCTTCCACAGCTCCGTCACTCTGCAATAAAATAGCTGTTGCGAGCTCACACTGCCTATATAAAAGGACGCCGATCTCTTGTGATTAGCACCGCGATGGTGATCTCGCCTACGCTTCAAAAGAACTGTAGAGCTTCCCTTCCAAAAAAAGTAATGATGACATTGAACATAATTTTCAGTATGACTCATTAATTTGTCATACCAGTTTAAAAACCTCAAATTAATGTTTTAACTTGTAACTTTCTTTTCCTTAATTAATTAGGCTGTCGGATGATTAGAATCATAAGCATTCATTGTGTTTTACTTTTTTTACTTAGCGGTCAGCTCTTTGCACAAAACATTGTGCAAGGAAATATATCCGATGTTGAAAATCGAGAGCCCTTAATTGGTGTAACTATCGTGAGTCTGCCTTCGGGTACAGGAACATTGACGGATATACAGGGCAACTATTCGATCAGGGTGGGTATGGATGATTCATTGAGATTTTCTTATGTGGGTTATCAAACCGTTATTGTCCCTATCGACGGTAGGTCTAAAATTGATCAGCAACTTGTGACTGACGTCAAAATAGTTGACGAAGTTGTCATTATCGGTTACGGAAAGACTAAGAAAAGCGATCTCACAGGTGCTGTATCTTCGGTAAAAGCCGAAGAATTGACTAAAGTGCCGGCATCCAATGTCCTACAAGCCTTGCAAGGAAAAGTTGCTGGCCTATCGGTTCTTACTACAAGCGGAGATCCAGGTGCAACGCCTGTTGTCCGTCTGAGAGGTATTACCACCTTGAATGATAACAATCCTATTGTCGTGATCGATGGTATCATCTCCGATGTGGGAGCCATGAACTCTATTAATAGCAATGATATTGAAAGTGTAGAAGTGCTGAAAGATGCTAGTTCTACGGCTATTTACGGTTCCAAAGGTGCAGCAGGTGTGATTATTATCACAACGAAGCGAGGAACTACAAGTGAAAATAAGATTTCAGTTTCGATAGATCAGTCTTTCGAATCGGTTGCTAATCAGGTAGAGGTAATGAATGGAAGGGAATTTGCCACATATGTCAACGAAATCGAGCCAGGAACTTTTAACAACCTTGATATTTTACCCGATGTTAATTGGCAAGATCTGATTTTTCAAGATAATGCTGCAATCACTAATGCATACCTGTCTTCTAGTGGTGCAACTGAGGAAGCAAATTACTTTCTTGGTTTAGGATATTTTGGTCAGAGTGGTGTAATTCCTAAATCTGGCTTGGATAGGCTTACCGCCAAAATAAATTCTGCTTATGACTTAACTGAATTTGTCAGTATAGGGCTTGACCTTTCACTGGCTGTAAGTGAAAAAGACAATGCACCTGGAGTTGTTGGTACTGCTTTACGAGCTTGGCCGATCAATGATCCATATAATGATGATGGAAGTTTTGCAGAAGTCAGAGGTGGAAATCCTCTTGCTGCAATTGAATATACAAATAGTAAAAATCAAAGTTTGCGAGGACTAGGTAATTTATATGCTGAGATGAATTTCTTAAAGCATTTCCGTTTTAGAACTTCGGCGCAATTCGATTTTAGCACGAATAAACAAAGGAGTTTTACGCCTGCCTACTTTGTTGCTCCTGAGCAGCAAAATGCAATTAATGACCTTGGAGTTTCCTACGGTAATTCACAGAACCTAATTTGGGAGAATATCGCTGGATACAATAAGAACTTTGGAGTGCACAATATTGATCTTATTGCTGGTTATACTGCCCAATCCGAGGAAGGTGAATGGCTGATCGGTAATACGTCCGATTTACTGAGAGAAGCCGAAGAATTCTGGTATTTGGATTCGGGAAATGATGAATTCGAACAGGTGTTTAACGGTTCATACAGAAACACACAAATTTCATACTTATCCCGCGTTAATTATTCCTTCGACAGTCGCTATTTGTTTACAGCAACCTTCAGAAGAGATGGTTCGTCTAAGTTTGGTATCAACAATAGGTGGGGTAATTTTCCTTCAGTTGCTGTTGGTTGGAATGTATCAAACGAAGCGTTCTTCCCTAAAACTTCTTTGATGAATTCACTTAAGTTGCGTGCGAGTTGGGGTATCGTTGGCAATGATAGAATCAATGGAAATGCACAGTACGCGTTGATATCATCAGGTTTTGGTGCTGTTTTTAATGATGCACTCTACAACGGCGCGACATTTTCGTCTGGTGGTAATCCAGATTTAAAGTGGGAGGAGACGCGCCAAACAGACGTAGGGGTCGAGATGTCTTTCATGGAAAATAGAATCCTTGCAGAGGTAGATTATTATTACAAAAGAACAGACGATATTCTAGTAAATCTTGAACCGATCGGTTATACAGGTATCGGTTCTTTTAAAAGTATAGTATATAATGCCGCAGATGTAAGCAATTCGGGTGTCGAATGGAACCTTTCGTATAGATCCAAGACACGAAAAGATTTTAGCTACGAGCTGGGTATCCTAGGATCCACCGTTAGAAACAAAGTATTAAACCTTGGTGAAAGTATAGGCGCAGATTCACTTCTTGTCGGGGGAGACCTTGGAAATGGGCAGCAAGTAGCAAGATCATCGGTAGGGCAACCTATAGGATATTTTTATGGCTATCAAGTCGAAGGTGTTTTTCAGAATCAGGCGGAGCTTGACGCAAATCCTAGCTTGATAGATCAAGGTGTGGGAGACTTGAGATATACTGATATCAATGGTGACGGCATTCTAGATGGAAAAGATAGAACGGTTATTGGAAATAGTATTCCTGACCTTATTTTTGGACTTAATGCAAAGGTAAATTATCGACAACTTTCACTTTCAGCTGATATTCAAGGACAATCAGGTAATGATATTTATAATGGAAAGCAGGCTGTTCGTTTTGCTGTGTTGAACTATGAAGATAGATATAACGATCGCTGGACTGGCGAGGGAAGTACAAATGAAAATTTCATAGCCTCACCAGGAGGAGTGAATTTTACACCTTCTAGCTATTTTGTAGAAGATGGTTCTTTCATTAGATTGAGGAATGTAACATTATCATACAATCTACCAAGCTCGTTGTTGCAGAGATTGAATTCGACTAACGCACGTGTTTATTTGCGCGGAACCAACTTGTTTACACTTACTAATTATACCGGTTACTCACCAGATTTGGGAGCTGCAAGTGCAACTTCAGGAGTCATTGATTTAGGTTCTTACCCAATCACTAGAGTAGTTAGTATTGGTGCAAATATTGGATTTTAACATTGAAGTAAAAAAGAAAAATGAATAATAGGATATATACCATTTTAGTGCTACTTGTGTTTTTTTCATTGGGCTCTTGTTCAGATAGTTTTCTCAATCAGCCTCCACGTGGTTCTTTAACGGCGGGCGCATTTCCTATCAATGCTTCTGATGCTGAATTGGCAACCAACGCCTGCTACAATTCACTCAGGGATTGGCAACTTGCTACTGGTGGGTTCCCCATATTGGATATCATGTCCGACCAAGCTTCTAAGGGCAGTTCCCCTGGAGATGGAGTTGCAATAGGCGAATACGATCAATTTTCTCACACTTCACTCGAAGGTTCACTTGAACGATATTACAAAACACTCTATGAATCAATACGACGAACAAACTTGGTAATAACTCGCGTTCCGGAAATTGACATGGACGGAGCAAGAAAGGATCAGCTTTTGGCGGAAGCCAGATTTCTAAGAGCTTACTACTATGGCAAGGGAATTCGTTCTTTCGGAGCACTTCCTTTGGTTAAGGAAGTAGATCCTCCACTAGATCTTTCTCGAACTGAGCCGAATGTCATCATGGATGAAATAATAATTCCAGATTTAGAATTTGCTATTTCAATCTTACCAGAGAAATCAGAGCAAGCAGAGGAAGAACGAACGAGGGCAACAAAAGGGTCAGCAAGAGCATTGTTGGCAAGACTTTATCTATATTTTAATAATACAGTGGACGCTGAAAAATACCTTATTGATATAGTAGAATCTCAAGAATATGAACTTGCTGATGCATATTCTGCGATTTTCCCGGTGGAGAATGAACATGGAATAGAATCTATTTTCGAGATTTCTGCACTTCCATTTAACACGGGTCTTGGTGGGAATCAATATGCCAATACGCAGGCTGTACGTGGTTCACCCAATCTTGGTTGGGGTTTTTGTAGACCTGCTTACGATTGGATCTCAATGATGCAAGATGCTAATGACCCAAGACTTGAGCCAACAGTCATTTTTCTAGGGGAGGTGATAGGTGGATTAACAATAAATGGTGACTCTTCGACGCCAGACACACTTTATGACGGTAGCCAAATTACTGCAATCGAATGTTATAATCAGAAAGTTTGGCATCCTGGATCAGATCCTGAATCCTCATTTGGGCATAATCGAAGAATTATTCGTTATGCAGATGTATTGCTAATGACGGCTGAAGTTCTGACAAGGAACAACAAATCAGCTGAGGCACTTGAGTATTTAAATGAGGTGAGAAGAAGAGCTGCCGGATCTACTCCGGATATTTTACCGGATATCACAACTACGGATCAAGCTGAATTGTTACAAATCATAATGGACGAGAGAAATAGGGAACTTGCACTTGAAGGACAACGATTTTGGGATCTTGTGCGAACAGACAAAGCCGAGGAGGTGCTGGGGGCACTTGG
>CALBVQ010000035.1 GCA_937969485.1 uncultured Saprospiraceae bacterium
GTTAGAAATACTCATGATAGCTAAGGCTATCCTTGCGTTTTCTGCCTTGTACTTGATTTAATAATTCTTGAAAATAAAGTGAAACCTTAAAACAGAATTGGTAGTAGAACTTTGGAATGAGGCTTGAGCTAACAATGAAATATGTGTTTTTCTGAATGAGGCTTAGCATCGCTAAGGTGATTGAGTTGAAATTCGCGAAGCGCTATATTTCGCAGTAAATTCAAGACGTAATAGGTTTTCTATTTGATAATTCGGGTTCAAGCTCTCTTGACAAAAACCTCATGTATAATTCGAGGCTCAGTATGAAGTTGAGAGGGGTGGCAAACAGGCCATACGTATGAAGTTCTTGATGTTTTTTTCAGAAGCTAAGTTGCGATTTTGCGAAAGTAACACGGAGAGTCAAGGCTTGCCTTGATCCCGCAGGCTGGGGTTTTCCCCAGACGAAGGGATGAGTGAGTAACGAACTCGTAGTACTACGACGCATTGACCTCAGTTTTTTGAGGGCAATGGGGTTCGCCCAAGTAGTTATTGAACAATAAATTATTCTAAGAAGGCACCTGATTTTCCTAATCAGGCATCTACCCAACATCTTTACCTCGAAGGGCTATCCTCGTCCCCACGAATTTCCAACCCATGTATAAGCTGCACAACTTAATATTGCCATTAAGCTCAGTTGATTCATCATGTCATTACTCCCCACTAAACTTGTGACTATAGCTGCAATAAAAAGTAGCGCCCCTCCTGAGTAAAATACAAGGGCGATTTTCCTGCCTTTGGAATTTTCCTCGACTATAAGCCTTTGAGAAGTTAATAGGCCAAGAAATCCTATACCTGCAATATGTAAGTAGGTCAGGTTAACTATCATCCCTAGGAGCCCGAGGGCTATCAGCAACAACTGAATCCCTGTAAATTTGGCTAATTTTAGTTCTCGTTCGTCAAGTGCAAGTCGACCCATTTTCTGTGTAGAAAGTACGAAAGTCATGATCGAATCCAAGATCCATGAAGACAACACAAAAAGCACTAGAAGTGCAACGATGGTGTAGCCTAGAGGGACCGCGATTCCACCTATAACTTCACTCAGTCTCCCTATCGATTGTGTGATTATAACTATTCCTATTATGACAATAAAATTGGTCTGTTGACTCTGCTTCGCCATGAATAATTGAAACTGTAAAAGCCAGCGATACAGTGGGAATTTTGCTTTCATGGCAAGCTTCATTCCATGTTGTGCGTACTGATTATTCGGCTCTTTTCGTAGGGCTTGTGAGAAATGTTCCATGGCTTTCGGCACCTGCCCTTTTTCAAGAAATTGCATGCCGTAATTAGTGTGGGTGTCTACATTTTCAGGATCGAGATCTAGTACTTTAGACATCAATCTTTCTGATTCTTCGCGCTTGTTTTGGGCATTATAAATTCTTGCTAAGATATTTACTGCATCTATATTCTGGGCATCTAGTGACAAGGACATTTGGGCAGCGCGTTCTGCTTGAACAAACTCTTTCTTGTGGTATAGAATTCGGGCTTCAAGCTCGTAGTAGACGTTATTGTTGGGATCAATAGCAATTGCCTCGCTTAGTAGTTGATGAGCATCTTGCATCTTATTCTTTGATAAGAACACGTTTGCTCTTAAGTAGAAGTGGTAAGGGTTCCACGGCTCCATTCGGATCAATTCACTTGTCAGATCTAGTGCTTCGTCTTTTTTGTTTAGGTATAGCGAACAAGTGGCCAGCAATGACAATAAACGGGGCTCATCCGGTCGACTGACTAGCTCTTCCTTGAGCAGATCGTATGCCATTTTGTATCGCCTTTGCGCGATTAAGAACTCTACTCTTTCTTCCATTTATAGGTATTTAAGGATGTCGTCGTACAACCCGCTCTGATTAGAATAGAGCGCGTAATTTTTGGCTGTATTGAACCAATCCGTGGTAGTAGGACGATGTTTTTTGATCGCCTTTACCAGATCCTTCGTGTTAATTGGCTGGATTTCTCCAGTTTCTAGTGCTATTTCCAACTTTGATTCGGTCGCAATATCTATGACAGCAACAATATCAGCACCGGAATACTTTGCTGTAAGGGAAGCTAATTTTTTGTAATCAACATCTTCAGCTGGTTTATCCTTCAAGCTTAATTCAAAGATTGTTGCTCTAGCTTCTTCGTCGGGCGGCGGAATAAAGATTATTCTATCGAATCTTCCCGGTCTTCTAAAGGCTGAATCTAGTGCCCACGGTGTATTTGTGGCGCCAATGATCAACACGCCGTCATTGTCACTTTCGATTCCATCCATTTCAGCAAGAAATTGATTGATGACATGACGACCCGAGTGATTTCGCATTTCGTGTCGATTAGCACCCAGTGCGTCAACCTCATCGAAAAATAGAACGCTAGGGCGGTGAGTTCTCGCTACATCAAATGTATCAGCAAGATTTTTTTCACTCATTCCCACGTACATATCGAGAATGTCGCTGATCGTAACGTTGATGAAGTTAGCATTTATTTCACCTGCTGTGGCTTTTGCCATAAAAGTCTTTCCACAACCTGGAGGACCGTAAAGCAAGATGCCACCTCCTACTTTTTTACCAAATTTCTTATAAATTTCAGGGTTTTCTAAGGGCTTGATAATCTTCAGATTGATCTCTCTTTTTACATCTTTCAAGCCACCAACGTTTGAGAAATTAATATCGCTTTTTTGAATAAAACCCGCATCATCCATTTCGATTTCGTCGAGAATGTCATTGACTTTTAAACGTAATGCATTATCGAGTTCATCGTCAGAAAAGCCTGGCGACATGGTTAGTATTTTTTGATACTCTTCCTGTGCGGCTTTCAGGTTTCCGTCTTTCACTAGTGATTTTGTATAGTACAACCGCAGCTTGAATGGCAAATTAAAGTCGTCTTGTACTTCCTCGACGATCATAATTACAGCGCTGTATTTTTCTTTTTTGTAGAAGGCTTCCGCCAAAAGTTCTTTTGCTGCAAGATTCGATTTATCACGTTTGAGTACTTCTTGTACCTCGTTGATCGATTCGTCAAGGAAATTTTCTGCCAAAAATTTTTGAACAAGCATCATCCGCAAGGGTATGTTATCTGGGGTGAAACTTAATGCTTCCTGTAACTGCTTTATATCTTGACTATATTCCATGTTTGTTAGTTTGAAGTAAGTATATGAAATTAACTGAATAACTACGCAATACTGTAACAACAAAATCTTTACATTTGGTTTATTATCATTAGCTTGTTGTGCGAATACGACGACGCTTTGGCGAAACTTTAACTTTTGGATTGTCAATCACTAGTTATTTGCTCATCTAGGTATCTCATTTCATGCTCTAATTGAAATTATATGAAGTTCACAATCACTATTTGTCTCTTTGTTTTATTCTGTCAATGTTCTTTTGCGCAAAGCACGGTTACAACAGAGATTCCACCTCAGCGCAATCCCAAGGTATTCGATATTGTCAATAATGTGAATGCGGATAGGATAGAGCAGGACATAAAGAAATTAGTTTCTTTTGGTACAAGGCATACAATGTCTGACACTGTTTCTACAACTTCCGGAATTGGCGCTGCAAGAAGATGGATATTCGATGAGTTTACTCGTATTTCAGAACAGTGTTATGGTTGTATGGAAGTGAAGTATCACAGTGGAATTGTTGAGGTAGGGGAGTCGCGAAGGATTCCAGAACGCACGAAAATTGTCAATGTCATGGCGATCAAGAGAGGGACGGTTTATCCTAATCGATATGTAATTATGAGCGGAGATATTGATAGTCGAGTAAGCGATGCACTTGATAGCACAAGTGAAAATCCTGGTGCGAATGATAATGCGAGTGGAATGGCTGGCGTACTTGAGGCTGCAAGAGTTCTGTCAGGCTACAATTTTCCTACAAGTATCATTTTTGTCGGTCTTTCAGGAGAAGAACAAGGTTTGTTCGGCGGTAAATTTTTGGCGGAAACAGCCACAAAAGAAGGCTGGAACATTGTAGGCGTTCTCAACAACGACATGATTGGTAATATTCACGGTATCGACGGTGTAATTGATAATACGACTTTTCGAGTTTTTTCAGAAGCTATGTCACCTAAACCCTCTGAACAAGAATTAATATGGAATCGATTCTATGGTGGTGAGGTAGACGGACCTAGTCGACAACTGGCGAGATATGTACATAAAATGACCGAGAATTATATGACTAATCTGCGAGCTATTATGATTTACAGACTGGATAGATTCGGTAGAGGAGGGCATCATAAACCCTTTAATGATGCTGGTTTTCCAGGAGTGAGAATTATGGAAACACACGAAAATTATAATCGACAACACCAGGATATACGTAGTGAAAATGGAATCGAATATGGCGATGTAATTGATGGGGTTGACTTTGACTATGCGGCAAAGTTAACTACGGTTAACGCCATAACATTAGCCTCCTTGGCTTGGGCTCCACCTGCTCCTGAAGAGGTTATGATTGGCGGTGCTGTGAAACCTTCGACCAGATTGAAATGGAAAGAATCTACGGGTTCTGATGTCTTTGCATACAAGATTTATTGGCGTGAAACTACTAGTTCTACATGGGATAATTACAGATATGTAGGAAAGGTGAATGATTTTACCTTGGAAAATATTGTGATAGATAACTACTTTTTTGGCGTGTCAGCTGTGAATAGAAATGGTGATGAAAGCCCAGTTGTGTACCCCAAAACCTTGATTCCTAGAGGCCTTAGAAAGTAATATATGGCAGCTGGAAAACAGGTCGTTTCGATTGATAATATGCAACTTACCTTATCGAATATGGATAAAATTCTGTATCCCGAGGCTAAGATTGTAAAGGCTGAATTGATCCAGTATTATCTCGAGGTAGGGAAATATTTCATCGATTTTGCAAAGAATAGGCCCATTAGCATGATTCGATTTCCCGATGGAATCGATCAGACAAAGTTCTACTCGAAAAACCTTCCGGATTATGCCCCTGATTTTATCAAATCTCGTGTCTATACTGACGACGGAATCGCCTATCCCATTGTGAATTCACGTCCGTCTCTCTTGTGGATGGTCAATATGGCAAGCCTTGAAATACATGCTGATAATTTGTCTTTCCAAGGGAAGAATCACTATATAGATCACGTTATTTTTGATCTTGATCCGCCCATAGATTATTCCTATGAAAGGCTGAAGGAATTGAGTTTGAGTATCATGAATATTCTGAAAAGATATGGCATGACTCCTTTTATTAAGACAAGCGGAAGCAAGGGCGTTCACGTCTATGTACCTATCGAGAGGATTAGTTACTCACAAGAGTTTT
>CALBVQ010000036.1 GCA_937969485.1 uncultured Saprospiraceae bacterium
TCTTAATGCATATTTCGGGTTAAACCTAAATTATACCAATTCTGTTTTAGAATTTCGCATATTTTCAAGTTTATAAAAGCAATTACTTCGTTAGAACTACTCATGATAACTAAGGCTATCCTTGCGTTTTCTGCCTTGTACTTGATTTAATAATTCTTGAAAATAAAGTGAAACCTTAAAACAGAATTGGTATTACACATTAGGTTTTCGTCAGGAGAGTTTGTACCCAAATTTATGGATTAGAAAATTTAATACGTCTTGAACTACCCGCGATATATATTCATATTTCAGATAAACTTTTTCTTTGGCTTCCGCCAAAAGTTCACCTCCTATCTAAGCTAGAAAATATGGGTAATACTCGAGCATAATGAGGAAAATGATCTTTTAGAGCATCAAAATTTTCTTGCAGTTGAAGCTCGGAATCATCGTACTTCGCCCTAATCTTTGCATGCATTTTATGCACTCTTTCCATGTACACAGGGTCCATGATGAATTCTTTGTAAAACCATGAATCGGAATCCTTCGCCTTATTTAAGATCATGTCTGCAGTAATATCTGTGTGCTTAAGAATAGTGTTCACATATTCGTCGATAGTAGTCCCTCTAGTATTTTTAATTTGAGCAAGCAAGAAATATGGGTTAACATCTTGTTCCATAGCGCAAGGATAGCTAATAGCATCAGAAAATGTTCCATAAGTTAATTCACATACAGACAAATCTTGATGATTATCTGCTGAAAAGTCAAGCTGTTCATTAAAGATTGGTAGACATAGGACATAGCTACTTAAAAGAACAAGTATAACATTCATCTTTGTTGGGTTTAGTACTGCTAAGACTACAAACATCACACCAACCACATCCTTTCAAATGTTAAAGTTTCTACTTGAAGATATTTTTTACTTTATTCAACAATCTGTTAGGCAAAGGTTGGTGTTCAATACACACCTCTCCCATAAGCATCTGTTCTTCTGCTAGCAATATCTTTACTTCACTATTTCGCACTTTACTTAATTCTATCCGTGCCTCGCTGTGACCGAGACTTCTCACTTCAATATACTTATTGTTTAGGCTTGATTTCTTAATTTCTAACTCAAACTTACCCTCTGCATTGGACATACAACCTTGTGAAGAATTGGCGAGCACGATAACACTGCCATACACAGGCTTGTCATTTTCATTCATAACGATTCCTCTAACAACAATAGTTTGAAGACTATCTGGATTAATTTGTCTGGTAATTATTTCATACTTGGAAGTATCAGCTGAAATAATTGGCTCTTCAATCTTATTTATGGAACCGCAAGCAACAGCTGTTGACATTGTAGCTGCCAAAAGTAGAGGCTTAATGAGACTTGGGACGTGCTGAGGATTGAGTGATTCATTAATTTCGCTTAGTTGCCCTTTACAAAATCTCACACATGAAGGCTCGCCATTTTTACTCTTGATAAACTTGATTGCTTCTTCGTTCGAAAAGCCAGATAGATCATAGACAGATTTCTGGCAAGAAGCACAATGTCGCGAAAGACCTTCTCCTTCCATCTTATCCCAATCTTGGTCGCAAGGTTTTGGAATACAAAGGGCTTTTATACTGTTTGTCTTTTTCATAATTTATATTTAACCCGAATTATGCATTAGGTTTTTGTCTCGAGAGCTTGAACCCAAATTATCAATTGGAAAATTTATTAGGTCTTGAACTTCCTGCGAAATATAGCGCTTCGCTAATTTTCACTCATTCATCATAGCGATGTTATGCCTCATTCATGAAAACTCATATTTCATTGGTAGTTCAAGCCTCACCTTCCAATTAACAAATTGGGTTGAAATGCAAAGAGAATGGGAGCTCAACAGTTCTTTTGAAGCGCAGGCGTGGTCACCATCAAAGTGAGCATCAAAAAAGCTGGACGTTCCCATTATCGAAGCATTTTCAGCTCGTAATAAACCTCATCTTGATACATAGACGAAATAATAAGGAGATTTACATAAAATGACTTATGCCAATTCTTCCAGTAACAGACCTAAACTACCATGAGCCCTACTCCACAAATTCGAAACAGCCCACGTCAGGAGTGACTGGATCTCTATTAATTCCTAGAATATCTAGATCGATTCCTATATCAATTCCGTAATCTCTTGCCACAGACATTGTATCTAAAGAATAGATCCTTGCTAATGGATCGAGCAAAACCGAATCCATCACGGTTACATTTTCACATGGATTACAGAAATCAAAGAAGTTGACGAAATCATCAGACTCTAGTAATTCTTCAACTTGAACTATACAGTTTTGGAAATCATAGACAAAGTCAGCCGGGGTGTCAGAACCGTCAATAAAGGATATTTGATCAGCTTGATCACCGTTAATGATGCAATTCTTAAATTTCATATCAAGGTCATTGTATAGCTTCGGTCCTAGACAAGTTGGTTCAGTACAACGAAAATTACTTGCGGATAAGGAGGTGTTTCCGGAATTGAAACTTGCTAAGGTGCAGAAATTCAATTCATAGTTACCACCGTACTGAAGTGAAACTGCAGAACTTCCAGAATTTGCAAACAAGCAATTTTCGGCGTAAATAGATCCTGAGTGAAAACCTAGTAATCCATTTGCGGATTGATTAAGAAACTGGCAATTGTAAAATTTAGCGTCAGCTAGCGAGTCCACCCGGACGCCGACTATACTATTTTTGATAGTGGTGTATCGAAATTCACTCCCAGTTGCCTCATCAGCTAAAATAATTCCACCCCATTGCCCTGGAACATCATCGAAGACTGATTCAAGACGATCTCCTTGAATTGTCACAGGATCAATTGCTGTTCCCTTCACTGTCAATTTGCCATCTTTTAATACCACTAGCACTCCATCATTATAAGGAGCACCTTCGTCGTTGAAAGCGACTCCACCATGCACATAAATATCAGCACCTTCAGGAATCACAAGTTCACAGCTATCAATGACTAGAATTCCATAAATCACGTAAGGTTTGACATCGTCCCATGTCACACTTTGAAAGTCACAGCTGAGAAGTGCCTGTCCTCCCTTATTCTTACTACTAGGAATATAATTGGCATTCTGTCCCCAAGCAAGTAACAGGATTTCTTGTGTATTTCCGTTGGTTTGGAAACTTATCTTGTCTTCAATAAAGAATGGTGACGAACTCAATGGCTGATCAGGATCAATCGTAACTTCTGCAAATATGTAAATAGAATCATTTGGTAAGATCTCAATATTAGTATCCTTGTTACCAGTCTTTCCATCTATGTTGAGGCGAAAAAAGCCCTCTGCATTATCTTGTAACTCAATGTTGGATATGTTTACAATCTCGTTGTACGGATTATAAACCTTGAAACTTCTAGTCGCTGAACCCAGTGTGGTGAATACAGTATCAAATGATAAAGTATCGGTTGAAAATGACAAGAGCGTATCGCTATCTTCTCTTGTTCTATCTGGATCACAAGATGTAAAAGCTAGCACAATACCGCACAGTATGACCAAAATGAAACCTACATTCTTCAAAATATTTCCCTTTATGATTTAACGTGAGACACTCACTCTTGATTGCAATAATAAAAAAAAACGCTCACTACCTAACACAGAAGAC
>CALBVQ010000037.1 GCA_937969485.1 uncultured Saprospiraceae bacterium
TCTTCCATAGTGCGAAGTGAGGTAGCTGCAATATATTCATTATTGGATTTCTTGAGGTATGCATTTGATTCATTGGATTTGAGCTGCGCATTATAAGTATCAACAATGATTTCTACCTTCTCACCTGAAGACACCAAAAAAGGAGACACCGATGTAATGCCTGGTTTCAAAGGGACCAACATTCCCGCAAACAATGCATATAATAAAATGACAATTGTCACAATCTTCCACCACAATGACTTCATCAAAGTTCGTTTTTTATGAATGAATGCCGATCCTCATGATCGCCACAAAAATGGATAAATAATTACTGCAACTCCAAATAAAATCGCATCTATTCCAGCTAACAAGAATAGATCTGAATTAACATTAGTGTCATTAATAAAACCCAATGCATTAGCTGTCACCTTTAGTAACAATAAAAGTATAGGAATGATTAAAGGTAAAGATAGAACTGACATCAAAACCGACTGGTTCGCTTGTTGTCCTAAAACGGAGGCTACAAATGTAAAGCAAACTGAAACACCTATCGATCCAAGTGTGACCGCAGCAAAAAACAAGAAATAGTCTTTTATCGGATGAATAGTAAAGAGGCTCATTGCCCCCATTAAGGCTACGCTAACTAAAAATAAAATGATTACATTATAAATTACCTTGGCTATTATAATTTCCCCAGGTTTCACTAGCTGATAGATGTAAAGAAATTGTTTACTTGATTCAGCTGAGAAGCTTCTGATCAGAGCATTGAGCGCTGCAAAAATAAAAATAATCCAAAACAGGACATTCCAACTCATCGGTGTAACCTGTTGAAAGGACTTGTAGATAATATATGAACTTACGACCACAAACATCAAGATCGCCCCTAGCACATACTTTTCTTTCCACTCTATCAAAAAATCCTTTCTGACTAGAGCAGCGATATTGGAAAACTTCATTAAGCAAAGGTAAACTATTTCCCTTCTTTTTGGCAGTAGCCAAAAAAAAAGAGCCCTGAATAATCAGTGGCTCTAAAGGGTAATATCAAAGTTTTGTTGTCTAGCCCCTGATATTTTATTTCACCCGAATTATACATTAGGTTTTCGTCATGAGAGCTTTAAATGCAAATTTCGGTGTTAATTACTTTTAAGAAGCCTTTATTGCATAAAAAACCTCTATTAAAGTATTTGCATTATCTACAATCATCTCGATTATATTGTCAGAGCCCGCATCAGGATATGCATCTCGTGCTTTTTGATCCTTATATACCTTTATTTCCTTGATAAAAGAAGGTTCAACAGCACTTGTCAATTGCTCTCCTACATAATGTAATTCCAAAAACTGTGCCGAAACTAAAACTTTAACATTTTCGGCCTCCATGTCCTTTATCTTTTGAAACTGCTTTCTGTTCTCATCAGTAGCAGGAACCTTAATAACAAACAATATAGAATTGTTTACTGAAAATTGAGTCGCAACTGATATGGTGCTGTCACCATTACTAAATGATGTAAATACTACAAAGCATATTAGTATTGACATTAGTAGGTACTTCATCTTAAACTATTTGGTTATAATATTAGGACATAATTTTCTTTGATAGCCCCTACTCTATTGATGCTCATATTTCTTTAGCAAGAGCAATGAATATTAGCTTTTTCCAAAGACAATCCGTAAAATCGACTAGAAATGAGAATAACTTATTTTTTCTCCGTTTGTAACTAAAGTCAATTCTGGAGATTCAGAACTCTCTACCTTGCCTATTACCTTGGCATCAATATTAAAGCTCTTGCTAATTGCGATCAATTCACTCGCGACAGACTCATCTACATACATTTCAAGACGGTGTCCCATATTAAAAACTTGGTACATTTCTTTCAATGCAGTACCAGATTCCTCCTGTATATGCTGAAAAAGCGGTGGAATATCAAATAGGTCATCCTTAATTATATGCACATTATTCACAAATTTCATCACCTTTGTTTGAGCCCCTCCTGAGCAGTGAATCATGCCATGTATTCCGTTCTTACAAACTTTCAATGCTTGCTTGATCAAGGGAAGGTATGTTCTTGTAGGTGACAAAACAAGCTGTCCCATATTTACTCCTTCTATCATCGAGGGATCGGTTAATTTCTTCGAACCAGAATAAATAAACTCTTTACTCACATTGGGATCGTATGACTCTGGATACTTTGTCGCATAGCTGTGATCAAAAACATCATGTCTACCACTTGTGAGACCATTGGACCCCATCCCACCGTTATACTCCGTTTCGTAACTTGCTTGCCCATACGAAGCAAAACCCACGATTACCTGTCCAGCTTTTATATCATTTACAACAAGATCCTTTCTCGGTATTCTAGCGAATGTGGTATACCCAACATCAATCGTTCTCACAATATCACCTACATCCGCAGTCTCTCCTCCAGCCAAAGTAATCCGAACATCATTCTCGTTCATCAATTCAATAAACTCGTTGCAAGATTCTATAATTTCTGAAATTACCTCACCCGGAATCAGCTTGTAATTTCGACCTATTGTAGATGATAGAATAATGTTATCAACTGCACCGACGCAAGCCATGTCATCAACATTCATAACTATCGCATCTTGAGCGATTCCTTTCCACACACTTATGTCACCTGTCTCTTTCCAATAAATATAGGCCAAGCTACCTTTCGTACCAGCAGTATCAGCATGCATTATGTTGCAATAAGCATCGTCCCCAGCCACATAGTCTGGCATTATTTTACAAAATGCGTTCGGAAAAAGTCCTTTATCCAAATTCTTGATAGCTTTGTGCACATCATCCTTAGTGGCAGATACACCACGTGCGGAATATTTATGAGAATCGTTCATTCAATTGTTAATTTAAGCCGCAAATATAGTTATACATGGTAAATATTAGATTTCTATGATAAGTGAATTATTAATTTAAGTAATTATGCCAATTTATGTATAAAAATACGGTTTACTTGGATCTAAACTAATTACTGTTCTTTACTAAACTCTAACGATCTAAGGCTATGCCTATGTGGCGAATTTACTTTTATAAGTCCGAAATACTCCGCAGAAAATGACTACACTATTCAATATCGGCAGAATTGTCTGTCCGAGCTACTTAATTTATAAATTCCAGACGTTTTCCGGTTTTGATCGCAAAATTGCCATTCGAAACTTACATGGTATGATAATTGCACGGTTGATATATGATGGCAATGTCATCACTGTTAAAACCAATAAGGCAGTTCAGTGCAAACTGAACTGCTTTTTTCTATTGAACAGCCTCCGCCATCACAGTGTTATGCTCATAATTTCTGAAATCTACTTGACTAACACCAGAAACTCCCTTCTCCTCCATATACACACCATATAGAACGTCAAGCTCAGCCATGGTTGCTTTATTGTGAGTTACAACCAAAAATTGCGAATCTTGTGAAAATGCACGAATAATATTCGTAAACTTCTGTACATTATGATCATCAAGCGGGGCATCCACTTCATCGAATATACAAAACGGAGCAGGTTTCAATAAGTACAAACTAAACAATAATGCTGAGGCTGTCAATGTCTTTTCTCCCCCACTAAGTTGTGAAAGTGATTGTGGGCGCTTTCCTTTTGGCTTTGCTATTATTTCAATGCCACTATTCAGAGGATCCTCAGGATTGAGAAGAATCAAGTCGCAGTTGTCATCTTGGGTAAATAAAGATCTGAACACTGTAATAAAATGTCCTCGGATTTCAGCAAATGCATCAAGGAAGAGTTTTGTCGCAGTAGTCTCTATCTCCTTCATAGTCTTCACTAACATATCCTTTGCCTCATTGATATCGTCACGCTGAGTAACAATCGTAGCTTTTCTCTCTTCCATTTCATTATATGCCTCCACAGCCATTGGGTTTATCTCCCCAAAGTTCGACAACCTGTTTTGCATTTTCTCGATCTGCAATTCTTGCTCATCTAGAGAGAAGTCTTCAGGAATCTCAACTTCTACATCATCGATATTTTCAGAAAACTCAATAGTTACACGCTGCTTGATACCCTGCAGCTTAAATTTAATATCGGTGGCTTTATCTCTTTTATGATTTACCTCAGATTGAATTTCGTTGAATTCTTTGTTCAGCTTTCGCAATTCATTTTCTTCAGTTGTAATCTTTTCCTTTGCCTCGAAATAAGATAGTTCAATTCCTCCCAAATCTGCTTTTTCCGCTTTCCTTATTTCATAGTCTTTTAGTAGCTCAGTTTTGATCGTTCGCAATTCGGCTTGTCTTGAAGTCTCTTTACCTTTTTCTCTTTGAATACTTTGCTGTACGGCAGTCACTTCAGCTTCCGTCTCCTTAATCTTCTCATTAACTTGGATAAGATTATTGTGAAAGGTTTCCACTGTATTCTGTTGACGAATCATCTCAATATTCGCCTCGTTAGTCTCTTTACTTAAAACTGAAAGTTGCTCGGTTAATCTTGTTAAAGCACTTTCCTCACCAGCAGCTGGAGAATACTGAGAAAGCACATGAGTGAGTTCCTCTTTCTTCTGCTCTAATTCTACTAGTTTGCTTGTATTGTTAGCTAAAGTTTGTTGTTGAGTCTGTAGCGTTACTTGCTGTTCTTTTAGTTGCTTGTTTAGTGAATCAAAGGAAGCTTGCTGCTTAAATAATTCTCTGTTTTTACTATTTAGAGCGTCTTGGGCAGAATTAATTTCCTTTTGAAAATCCCTCTGCTTCCACTGCTCTCTCTCTTTTTGTAGATCAGAAATTCTATTCAGGACTTTTTGTTCTTGATTGATGAGCGTTTGATAGGAGTCCTGAAGTTTCTTGAGTTTACTTTTCCTGCCTATTTTATTGGAATCAAAGTGAGAAAGGCTTCCGCCAAAAATTTGCCCGTTCTTAACTAAAAGTGTTCCATCTTGGTTAGCTAAACCATACTTAAACATGGATGGATCTTTCACTTCTTTCCCTTTGATCACATAGAGTTCATACAAAAGGTATTCTATGAGATTTTTGTACTTGGCATCAAACTCCAATTTATCCAGAATAGCCTCATGTGTAGCTTTTCGCTCTGTTTCAAGTGCGGGAATATGTTCTAGCACAAAAAAGCGGGCTTTTCCTCTATTATTTGCTATCAACAGGTCAACCGCTTCAATCGCCTCTTGGTAAGTATCTACAATAAAATACTCAAGATATTCACCTAAAACAAGTTCAATAAGAGGACGATCAGCATCTTCACAATTGATATGGTCGCTCAGCATAACTTTCTTACCCTTCCATTCCTTTTGTAGAAATTTTATCGACTCAGAATACCCTTCAAACTTATTAATAATACTTTCCAATAAAGAAATTTCATTCTTCTTTACATCCATTTGCCTTTGGGCAATTCGATGTGCATTTCTTTCTGTTTCAAGATGATCGTCAAGCAGAAGAAGTCTTTCCTTCTGCTTAGAGTCATTATCTTTCAAGTCTGCGAGTTTACTATCTATTGAGGAAATTTCCTTTTGGGTTAAACCCAAAAGGTCTTCTTCTTCTTTCAACTTGGACAATAACTCAGTATCTCTATTGCTAAGATAATTTATTGTATTTTCTGCTTGTTGTATCTTATTGGTACTAATTGCGTGTTCTCTTTCCACTGCAAGAAGCTGCTTTTCCCATTCAAGTTTTTCTTGCGCTTTTTGCTCGACAGTTGCCTTATTACGGTTGTATTCATCTTTTAGTTTGTCTTGGGATTCCTTTAGGGCATTAAAATCTGACGTAAGAGTTTCCAAAATTGCTTGTTCCTCTTTCAATTTGACATTGAGTCTCATTGTTTCGGCAACTAGTTCTTCGGTTCTTTCTTTTAATATCTTTTCCCTGTGACCTAATCCGCTCAGTTTTTCGTCGCTGAAGGATATTTCTTTAATTAGAATTTCCTTCCTATTCTCTCTACGTCTTATTTCATCAGTGATTCCACTAATTTTCTGCTGGAAAAGAGATAGCTGCTTTTCATCGTTGATGTTCTTGAGTTTTTGTTTTTCAAGATGCGCTTCTTTCGTATTGATAAGTGAACGAAGCTCGTTGTATCTAACACTGAGTTTGATCACCTCCTTATCAATGGACATGTATTCATCACGTAGAACTGATCGTTTAGCAAAATGAAACACCAAGCTTAGATCTTTATACTTAGCTTTCAGTTCAAGATACTTTCTTGCTCTTTTCGCTTGTTTTTCGAGGCCTTTCAGATTTCCATCGATTTCAAACAGTAAATCTTCTACCCTATCTAGATCTGTTTGAGTCAAGGACAACTTGGACAAGGTTTCTTTTTTACGTGACTTATATTTAGAAACGCCTGCAGCTTGCTCGAACATTTTACGACGAGCGTGCTCCTTATCTTGCAGAATTGCGTCAACCATTCCTAGCTCGATGATCGCATATGAATTGGAGCCTATACCAGTATCTACAAGTAGACTCTTTATATCCTTGAGTCTACATTGTACCTCATTAAGTTTATACTCAGACTCTCCACTGCGGTACAGAGTACGGGTAACTTTAACAATATTGTAGTCTGAAGGAAGGATTCCCTTGCTATTTTCGAAGACAATAGACACTTCAGCTGTAGCCGCTTTCTTTCTCTTTTTAGTACCGTTGAAAATAACATCTTGCATTTTCTCTAACCTAAGTTCCCTGGATTTCTGTTCTCCGAGTACCCACCGAATAGCATCGATTATATTGGACTTCCCAGCCCCATTGGGTCCTACGATACCAGTCACACTTTCATTGAAGTGAATTACGGTTTCCTTTGCGAAGGATTTAAAGCCTTTTATTTCAAGAGATAGTAAACGCATAGCCCGCAAATGTACGAGACAAAGTAGAATCGATGAAAAAAAGTTTTCCACACTGCTGATAACTAGCAGAGCTTTATGAACATTTTCGTGGAAAAGAATTCAACATTGTGCAAAACTATGATGCAGCAATGCGCTTTGAATAGCACCAATTAAGGTTGAAATTACCTACATGATTAATCAAAAGCGTAAAAAGCGCTATAAGCTAAAAATTAACTACTAGCTTTACAGGATGAAATTATGCATTGCGGAAAAGCCATCAGTAGCTAGGGAAATTGCAAAACTCTTGCAAGCTAATAAGAGACAAGACGGTTATTTTGAAGGGACTAATTATTGCGTAACATGGACATTTGGTCATTTATGCGGTCTTAGTGAGCCCGGTGATTACCAAGAAAACTGGAAGAAATGGAAGATAGACGATCTTCCAATGCTTCCTAGCAAATTTCACACAAAGGTGAAGAATGACAGCGGAATCAAAAAGCAATTTAATGTAATCAAGAAGCTGGTAAAGAAAGCCGATTTGATCATTAACTGTGGTGATGCGGGTCAAGAAGGTGAGCTGATACAACGCTGGGTTTTACAGCAAGCCAATAATACCAAACCCGTAAAAAGACTTTGGATTTCGAGTTTGACAACCGAGGCAATGAAAGCAGGTTTCAAGAATTTGAAGGATGCTTCGGACTATGAATATCTATACTACGCCGGAATGTGCAGGGCAGTAGGCGACTGGATTTTGGGGCTAAATGCAACACGACTATTTACAATGAAGTATGGCACTTTCGGTACTATATTGTCGGTAGGCAGAGTGCAAACACCAACGTTGGCAATGATCGTCAATAGACATCATGAAATCGAAAATTTTGTGTCCAAACCATTTTGGGAAATCGAAACTCTGTACAAGAAAACAACTTTCAAGTATACCGCTGGTAGGTTCACGGATTTAGAGAAAGCCGAAAAGGTATTTGATCAGATAAATGAAGAAGATTTTACCATTACTAAGTTTACGCGGAAACCTGGAAAAGAATATGCGCCCAAGCTATTTGATCTGACCAGTTTACAAGTACATTGCAATAAAGCCTTTGGATTGAAAGCTGAGGTGACTCTGAAGATTGCACAAAGTTTGTACGAACGCAAGTTGATTAGTTATCCCAGAGTCGACACCACCTACTTACCGAATGACCAATACAAGGAAATATCGAGAATCATGAAAGGATTAAGCTCGTATAGTGAGCTCACTAGTCCCCTTTTGGCGGCAGCCATTAAAAAATCAAGACGAGTATTTGATGACAATAAAGTAACAGATCACCATGCAATAATTCCCACAGGAAAAGACAGTGGATTCTCCTCAGTTGTTGATAGAAACTCATCAGCGGAGCACAAGGTGTACGACGCAATAGCAAGGAGATTTATAGCCAACTTTTATCCAGATTGTGAGGTTTCTAAAACCAATGTTCAGGCTGAAGTTCAAGGACACAAGTTCTATGTGAATGGGACAGAAATTATCAAGCCAGCATGGCGACTAGTGATTCCAGCACCTACAAAAAAGGATAAAGACGATAAATTAATCCCCAATTTTCAGATTGGCGAGTCTGGGCCGCATAAAGCTAAAATCTTAACAAAGAAAACGCAGCCGCCGAAACCCTTTTCTGAAGCTACTTTATTGAGAGCAATGGAAACGGCTGGAAAGCAAGTGGACGACGAGGACATTCGAGAAATGATGAAAGAAAGTGGCATAGGAAGGCCTTCGACTAGAGCGGCAATCATAGAAATATTATTCACTCGAAAATACCTAGTGCGCAAAGCGAAAACCATTCACCCAACAGACACCGGAATAAAATTGATCTCCATTATTCACAATGAGCTATTGAAGTCTCCAGAATTGACAGGAATATGGGAAAAGAAGCTGCGAGATATGGCCAAAAAGGAGTACAATCCAACGGTATTTGTCAATGAAATGAAGAGTATGGTGACGTCATTAGTGCAGGAGGTAAGAATGCGACCAGCTGGCATAAAGATTGATGCCCCTTCATTCAAAAAGAAAAAAAATTACGGGAAGTCAACGGCAAAAAAGAACTACGCCAAGAAGTCTAAGAAATAATGGATGCCAAGGTCTTTTTCCATTTTCTTACAAAGAGAAAGTATAAGGCAGCGCCCAAGACGAGGATCCAGTAGAATATTTCGGTTGCCCAAGCCATTTTTATCCCAAAATCAGTGTACTCTACGATGTAATACAGCAAGATTAAATATGAAGCGGACGTGATCAATTTCACATAAAACCCCCACCTAGTTTTACCTAAACCAATGACACTATCGAAGTAAATAGCACCAAGAGAGAATAAAAACATGATAGCAATCAGCATGTAAAAAACTGGCTGAGAGTCTTGGATCAGTGTCATATCTTCTTTACCGAAAAATGGATAAAGCAATTGCTCAGGGAACAGCAAAATAGGTAATGAAATAAGCATAGTTAGTGAGACATTCAGAAAAGCTACTTTGTGCGTAACTGGAATTACTTCGTCTAGGTTTTTAGACCCGCATAAATTGCTGCTAATTGTATTCATTGCGGATGAAAATCCCCATGTAGGAACTGACAATAACAAATAAATAACGCGAATTACATTGGACACACCTAGTTCGTATCTACCCAAATTTTCGATAATTCCAAAGAAAATCAGCCACGACCCCATTCCTACAATAACTTGCAATACTATGTTTATTGAAATTTTGTAAATATCCTTGAAGTGAGCTACCTCTAACACAGGTTTAGTGAAGATTCCTGGCACCACTGGATGTCGTTCTAGAATCATATATGCTATGAACAAAATAAACGCTGCGAACTCTGCAATAGAACTAGCAAGCCCCGCTCCACCGATACCCATAGCTTCGTAGCCCCAATTACCAAAAATCAGTACATAATTAAGCAAAAGGTTAACGACTAGAAGAAAAAAAGTATCAATTACGATAAAAAGAGGTTTTGCCACACCGGTGTAGTAAGCAATAATTGCGACACCAATGTAGCTAAAGAATATACCATAACTCCTATAAGAGATATACTCCACGCCTCGTTCGAGTAAGAGAGGATCGTTAATGAACAGGCCCAGTATTGCCTCTGGAAACAACTGTAATAGAGCAAATATGACGGTTGCTAGGAATAGTTCAAAAATCAGTAATGTATAGAAAGCCTTCTTGATTCCCCTAATATTATTCGACCCGTGATATCGAGCAATAATTATTTGACCTCCGCGAGAAAACCCAAATCCAATTGCGCTCACAATTAGATACAAAACACTCGCTATACTTATGGCTTGAAAATCAATATCACTGTAATGATAAAGGAAAATAGAATCCGAAACAGCAATAATATTCTGAACGGCACTTCCCAAAATAATGGGAAGCGCTAAGGCAATGATGTATTTGTATGATATTTGGTTTTTCAAAGGTGTGTTGCTCTAGTCCAGGTCTTGATCGACTTTATTGGCTAAATCGCAAATAAAAGCATACTCGGTAGCTATTTCTTTGAATCTTTCGAATCGCCCGCTTGCGCCACCATGTCCTGCCCCCATATTAGTCTTAAACAGCAATGGATTATTATCTGTTTTCAGTTCCCGTAGCTTTGCAACCCATTTCGCTGGTTCCCAGTATTGCACTTGCGAGTCGAAGTAACCAGTTGTAACTAACAAAGCTGGATAATCCTTAGCTTCTATGTTGTCAATTGGAGAGTAGGCCATCATTACGTCATAATACTCTTTTTCATTCGGATTTCCCCATTCATCGTACTCTCCTGTGGTTAAGGGAATTGTTTCATCAAGCATTGTTGTTACCACATCAACAAATGGCACCTGTGCTACAGCACCTTTCCATAGATCAGGAGCTTGATTAATAACAGCTCCCATCAACAGACCACCTGCACTACCTCCCATCGCAAAGATATTGTCGTCATCACTATAATTATTTGCTACAAGGTACCTACCACAGTCAACAAAATCATTGAACGTATTCATCTTATTTTTAAGCTTACCGTCCTCATACCAGTGCCGTCCCATTTCTTCACCTCCTCTAATATGGGCAATCGCGTAGACGAATCCTCTATCAAGTAGACTAAGTCGTACACTTGAAAAATATGGATCTAGTGAATTACCGTACGAGCCATATCCGTAAAGCAGGCAAGGTGCAGTGCCGTCTATTTTGGTATCCTTGTGATAGACAATACTTACAGGCACTTCAGCTCCATCTCTAGCTTTTACCTTAATTCTCTCAGACCTATAATCCGAAGCACTAAAATCTCCTATGACTTCTTGCTGCTTCAACAGCTCCTTCTCTTGGGAAACCATATTAAAATCAAAAGTAGAATTAGGTGTTGTAAGAGATGTATATCCTATTCTAAGAATATCTGTGTCAAATTCAGGATTTGTCGATGTATACATCAAGCTTGCATCTTCACCGAAATCGATATACCTATCTAATCCCTTGGACTCTGACATTACTCTCAACTTTGTAATCCCATCTATTCTTTCACTCAACACAACAAAATCCTTAAATATTTCTACACCTTCAAGCAAGACATCCGCTCGATGAGGTATTTCATCTACCCAGTTCGACTGTCTTGTTTGTCCAACAGGAGTGGTCATCAACTTAAAGTTCTTAGCATTGTCCTTATTGGTCTTTACGTACCATCTATCCCCGTAATGCGAAATGCTATACTCAAGGCCTCGTACTCTAGGAGTGAAAATTTCAAAAGCTGCATTTGGTGTGTTGGCATCTAAAACCCTGTATTCTTGGGATACGGTAGCATAAGACCCAACAATTATATAATCTCTAGATTTCGATTTATAAACGAAGGCTGAGAATGTTTCATCTGCCTCGTGAAATACCTCTTGATCACTTGTGGCTGGAGTCCCTAATTTGTGCTTAAATATCTTATATGATCTCAAGGAAACAGGGTCTTTCACTGAGTAAAAAACAGTCTTATTGTCGTTGGCCCAGACTGCCGAACCTGATGTTGCTGGAATTTCATCAGTAAGCATTTCCCCCGTTTCCAGATTCATGAACTTCAATGTGTATATTCTGCGGCTAAGGTTGTCTTCTCCGAAAGCCAGAATCTTATTATCAGGACTTACTGATCTACCTCCAATACTAAAGAATTCATGTCCCTCTGCTAGTTCATTTACATTGAGCATAATCTCTTCATCTGCTTCTAGATTTCCTTTCTTACGGCTATGAATTGGATACTCCTTGCCTTCCTCATATCGGGTAATATAGAAATACCCGTTCTGCTTGTATGGCACACTCATATCAGTTTCTTTGATCCGGCCCTTAATTTCCTGATACAACTTCTCCTCAAAGCCTGTAAGATGAGCCATTGCTTTCTGTGTATAATCATTTTCAGCCTCTAGATAACCAATGACTTCCTTGGTTTGTTCGTCAGGAGTTTCAGCATTCTTTTGGTCGTCAGACAGTTTCATCCAATAGTAATTATCAGTCCTCTTATCACCATGAATTTCATGAATGTGTTCAACCTTCTTAGCAACTGGAGCATCAATAGCATTCGCTTTATCTTGCATTACAGACATAGTAGCTTCTTTATTTTGACAGCTGGAAAGCAGAATGCAAATCACAGCTAGTATTAAATTATTTTTCATATAGAATTTCTAAGGTTAGATTACAAGGGCTTCTTATATAAGCCGAAACCTAAAAATGCATAGAATTATACTATTTTCATAGAAACACCTTCGTTTATTCCGAACTAAACCATTTTTTGATACCATTTCCTGAGATCATTACATTTTCCTTCGAAGCTATAGACTTGTTCCTTACTTCGGAGCGGATAGAGCAAATACCAAAGCATTTACAAGAAATAATTATTTTAACCCGAAATATGCATTAAGATATCTACTACGAGCTGAAACTGCTTCGATAATGGGAACGTCCAGCTCTTTTGATGCTCACCGTGATGGTGACCACGGCTGCGCTTCAAAAGAACTGTTGAGCTCCCATTCTCTTTGCATT